>NZ_JASGIY010000002.1:0-168067 GCF_047601565.1 Rudaea sp.
TGCGGGCCAGACGCTGGCCAACCTGGTGATTGTCGCTCCGGGACCGGACGGCAAAGTCTCCCTGTTCAATGGGCCGGGGTCCACGACGTGATCGCGGACGTCGTCGGGTACTTCACCTCGACGGTCACGCTCGCGCCGCTGGTTCCGGCACGCCTGATGGATACGCGGTCGGGCCACAGCACCATCGACGGCCAGTTCGCGGGCCAGGGCGCGTTCGGCACCGGCGTCACCCGCAACCTCACCGTATGGGGTCGCGGCGGTGTGCCGGCCAGCGGCGTGGGTGCCGTCGCGCTGAACCTCACCGTGGTCACGCCGTCGGCGGCGGGTTATCTCACTGCCTGGGGTACGGGCACGACCTCCGGAAACGCGCCGCCCGGCGCGTCGAACCTCAATTTCCCGGCGGGGAGCGTTCTTTCCGTTCTCGTCATCGCTCAAGTCGGCACGAACGGGCAGGTATCGATCCGCAACGGCAGCGTCGGCAACACCGATGTGATCGCCGATGTGGCGGGGTGGTTTCCCGGAGCGGACTATGGGCCGCCCTCCCCGCCGACCAGCGTCACGGTGGCGGCCAGCGGCAACACCCTGATCGCCAGTTGGACGCTGAATACCGGCGGACCGCCGGCGACCTACCTGAAAATCCAGCGGGCGACCAGCTCGTCCGGTCCGTGGACCCTGGTCAACGGCAACTACACGCCGGCCACCTCGGGACAAGCGTCCGAACTGGTATACGCCGCCGGCACTTACTACTACGAAGTGGCCGCGTGCAATGCGGCCGGATGCAGTGCCTACAAAGTCAGCACCACGGGTGCGGCGGTTTCGGCGATTCCCGGAACGCCGACCTCCGACACGCCCGTGGTCGCCGCGACGCCGGCGACCGATGCTGTCTCCGACGCTGTCGGCGCGACCGCCGCCCAGTTCCGCGTGGACGAGGGCGGCAACGCCACCTATTCGATTCCGATCCAGGTGCCGCCCGGCACCGCCGGCGTCGTGCCCAAGCTGGCGCTGAGCTACAACAGCCGCCTGCCCGACGGCGTGATGGGGCCGGGCTGGACGATCGAAGGCTCTTCGCAGATTTCGCGCTGCCGGCAGACGCGCGAGAGCGGCGATTTTGCCGCGACTTCGACGCCTGACGGCAACCCGCCGCCGGTCAATTTCACGACGACCGATCGCTTCTGTCTGGACGGTGTGCGCTTGTTGCTGCTCTCGGGAAATTCCGGTGCCTACGGCGCGGACGGCACGACCTATTCGCCGGAAACCGATCCCACCACCCAAGTGACCGCGCACGTGTCCGCGAGCTACGTGGGACCGAACTCGTTCACCGTGCAGCGCAAGGACGGCACGACCAGCACGTACGGCTATCTGGCTTCCTCGCCCAACGCGCTGGCCACCGCCTCGCTGAACAGCCAGACCGTGGCGGTCAACTGGAATCTGGCGCGCGTCCAGGATTCCAAAGGCAACTACATCGACTACCTCTACAACACCCGCCCTGCGAGCACCGGAACACCGTCGTACACCTTTGCATCGACCGCGGTGGAAACGACATTGGCGCAGGTGAACTACACCGGTCACGCGACCAGCCCCGTTTCGACGCCGTATGCCAGCATTTCGTTCGCCTATACCACCTTGCCGCAGGCTCAATTGCGTTTGGGGTATCAGTCGGCCGTGGTGTTCGCGCAAACCCAGCAATTGACGAGCGTCACCGTGAGCGACAGCGCGAATGGCACGTTGCGCTATTACGGCCTGACCTACAGCACGGCGAATTCACCCTCCGGCTCACCGTTCCGGTCGCTGCAAAAAGTGCAGGAGTGCCGGAACAGCAGCCAGACCGTATGTTTCCCTGCGACGACGTTCACCTGGTCGCAAACGACGAGTACGCTGGGCAATAACACCGCGCAGAGCGGACCGTTCGGATCCAGTCCCATCGTGGGCTTCAAGATCGCCGATGTGGATGGCGATGGCCGGCAGGATATCGTCTGGGCAGTCAATAGCAGTGCCTGCAGCTCGGGCAGCAGCCTGTATGTTGGCTTTGCGGATGTGAGCGGCACTCAACTGACTTTTGTCACGTACAACCAGCAACCGTTGTGCGCTCCGCTCAATCTGCAGGACAACGGTGAATCCTGGAACCTGATCGACTACAACGGCGATGGTCGTGCGGATTTGATGGTGGGTGGGGCGACACCCACCTCAGGCAACGGCAATCCCTGGAGCATCTACCCCAGTTTGGGTAGACCCGCGGCAGGAGGCAAGGTCTTTGACAATGCCAATAACTTGCTGGCGGGTTTGGCGACGCCGATTACCGGCCCCAACTGTTACCTGGACGTTTGCAACCCCGCAGCGGGCGTTTTGGCCGATTTGAATGGCGATGGTCTGCCCGATTTTATCTATCCGGATCCCACCGGCAGTGTCGATGCCCTGGCGCGCATCCTTGTCCGGCAGAGCAATGGCACGCTGGTATTCTCGGCTCCTTACACGGTGAATCTGGGCAGCTCGTTCGATTCGGCTTGCTATGGGTCCGACGATTGTCGCTATGCACTTTTCACCAATACCGGCGCGAACTCAAAGGCGGCCCTGACCACCGATCTGAACGGGGACGGCCGCGCGGACCTCACCGTCGTCGTCACCGGCGTGTACCGAAACTCCCTGGTTGCTCCCGTGGAGCCTACGGGCAAGCGACAGCTCCACTACGACAGCGGCCTGTACAAGGGCAATCTCTCTGCGGATTTGGCTGCCGCGGGAACGACGCGCAAGACCTATTGGTATCAGCTCACGATGTCGCAGCTGACTCCGACGTCCGGGGTGACGGCCAACGGGGGAACCCTCGCGTTCACCGAGTACTGGAACGGGGCGAGTACCAATGTCGGCGGTACGTTGCCGATCCTGACGCAGAACGTCTATCTGGTCGACCTCAATGGCGACGGATTGGCGGACATCATGTATCAGAGTTCGACCGCCCCGACCTCGTTCTATGTCCTGATCAACAAAGGTACCGGCACGCCGGCAACCGCCTATCAGGCCGCGGTATCCGTCACCTTGGCCAACTCGGTGACGATACCGGCGCTGACTCAAACGCTGGTGCAGTTTGCCGACGTGAACAACGACGGCAAGAACGCGATCGTTTATCCCGTCGGCTCGGCGACTTCCTCATCGACCAGTTTTACCGGCTTCAAGTACGTCGAACTGGTGCCCAACAGCGATGGAACGTGGGGATTCTCCACTCCGGCATCCTGGACTGCCTCCGGTTTCAGTACGTTGAATGGCACCACCTACCAGCCCTTGGTGGGAGATATGGACGGCGACGGCATACCGGACCTGGTGGCGATGGATGCGAACGCCACCTCCGGCAATCGTCTCTACGCTTCCCGAACGAATACGCGCTACCAGGCGCGCGATGTGATTACCGGGTTCACCAACGGTCTCGGCGCCGCCACCCAGGTGGCCTATCAGCCGCTGACGAACATCGGCGTCTACCAGCGCCGCCCGGACACGTATCCGATCCTGCGCACCGGCACGGACTTCGGCTGGCTTTCGCCCGTGTTCGACGTGCTCGCGCCGATGTACGTGGTCAGCCAGGCCTCGAGCAGTGCGCCGACCCAGGCCAACGCGGCCGCGCAGAGCACGGTGTATTACCGCTATTCCGGCGCCATGATGCAGGCCGGGGGCCGCGGCTTCCTCGGCTTCTACGAAACCTGGGCCTTCGACGGCAACGACCTCGCCGCCACGGGCAACCAGTACGTCGTCACGCTGAACCGCTACGCGCAGCACTACCCGTTCATCGGCATGCCGATCGCGACGCTCAAGGAAGTCCACGGCGGCACGGCGATCACGCGCGGCAGCGCCCTGATGGACGCCTGCGCCGCCAACCCGGAAGCCTCCGGCTACAACTGTTTCTCCGGCATCGTCGGCAGCAGCGCCGCGCCGACGTTCCAGACGCCGTGGCCGGACATCGTCTCGACGACGTCGTCCCTCGCCGGCATCCAGATCGGCTTCAGCGGCCAGCAGCCGGCGTGCGCGGGCGCGGGATGCGCCGCCTACGGTGCCGACCAGTGCACGCTGGGCGGAGGCGCGCAGGCGCGAACCAGCGGTCTGGATTCGAATCTGTTTACGCCGCCGGCCAATGCCGGGCCATTGTTCGTTTTGGCGTACCACACCACCGACACGCAATACGACCTGGGCAGCGGCACGCGGTCGAGTCCGGTGCAGGTGGCCACGACCGACAATTATTTCTGCTACGACACCGGCACCTACGCGGCGCCGAGTCGAGGCAACCTGCAGGCCAGCCGCACGGTCAACAGCGACAGCAGCGGCACGACCGTCGCCGAAAAAGTCACCACCAACACCTACGCCGACAACGTCAGTTCCTGGTATCTGGGCCGCCTCGCCAGCAGCCAGGTGCAGTTCGCCCGGCCTGGCCAGACCACGCGCACGCGCACGACGAACTTCGCCTACGAGGCGGCCTCGGGCCTGCTCGTCTCCGAGCGCATCCAGTCCGGCGCGAGCGTCAACCAGGACCTGCGCACGCTCTACGATCGGGATGCCTACGGCAACCGCACGGCGGCGTACCAATGCAGCAGCAACGTGACCGACACGCAATGCCGCGCCGGCGCGACGAACGGCAGCGTCGCACAACGGCAAAGCGGCACCACCGTGCTGCGCTACGCCCGCACGAGCTACGACAGCCTCGGCCGCTACGTCACCGCCAGCCGCCTGCCCTTCGCCACGGCGGCCGGCGGCTGGAACGAGCAGCAGGCCACGCAGGTCACGGCGCGCGACGAGTTCGGCAACGCCACCGGTCAGAGTGCGATCAACGGCACCACCCAGACGGCACGGTTCGGGGTGCTGGGCCGGCCGTACTTCAGCAAGGACAATATCGGCCACGCGAGCACGACGACGTTCCGCCTGTGCGGCAGCGGCGCCAATTGCGGCACCGACCCCCGCTTCAAATTCCGCGCGCAGACGATCACTGCGGGCAGTGCGAGCAGCTGGACGTACTTCGACGTGCTCGGCCGCCCGGTGATGACCGTCGCGCAGGCGTTCGACAGCAATCCGACCACCCAGCAGTTCACGGCCACGTGCGCGTTCACCGACGCGCACAACCGGCCGACGTACCAGTCCGAGCCGTTCTTCCTCAACGCCACCGTATCGGGCGACGGCAGCCCCACGATCAGCGGCGCGGCCTGCGGCGGCGCGAGCTACGCGACGACCACGGCCTACGACGTGCTCGGCCGCGCGCTCACCGTGACGACGCCGGACGGCACCACGACGAACCACTACGTCGGCCTGAGCACGTTCGTCACCAACGCCCGGGGCTACAGCTGGGAGACGATCGTCAACCCGATGGGCGAGGCGGTGCAGACGCTCGATCCGGGCACGGTCAACGGCGATACGGCCACCAACCTGACGGTGACGCAGAGCTACGATGCGATGGGCGACGTGCTCGCGATCACGCGCAACGCGGGCAACGGCACCGTCACGAGCAGCTTCACCTGGGACGACCTGGGCCGCAAGCTGACCCAGACGGATGCGGACAGCGGCACGACGACGTTCACCTACAACGCGGCGGGCGACGTGCTCACCCAAACCGACGCGAAGGGCCAGACGATCGCGCGGAGCTACGACGCGCTGGGAAGGAAGTGGCAGCGCGTGGCGACCGGCACGGGGGCCGATTGGAGCGGCACGATCACCGACGCCTGGAGCTACGACACCCAAAGCCACGGCTACGGTCAGCTCGCCACGGAAACCCACGTCGGCACGGGCGACCAGAACCTGACCCGCACGTTCACCTACGACGGCTACGGCCGCCTGTACCAACGCCAGCACGTGCTGTCGGGTTCGGGCACGTACACGGAGACGACGGCGCTGGACGGCTACGGCCGGCCGAAGCAGCAGCAGGACGCGACGGGCCAGATCACGACCACGCACTACACGACGAAAGGCTTCGCCGACCGGCAGAACGACACGCGCCTGACGACGGCCGCGCAAAGCCAGACGATCGATGCGGGACTCGGCGGGCGGCTGTACGAGCTCCTGCAGACCAACGAACGCGGCCAGCCCGTCAGCGAAAAGCGCGGCGGCAGCACCCACCTGCAAACGAGCCTGAGCTACTACGCCAAGGACGGAAGGCTCAAGGGCGTCTACACCAACGGCAGCGGCACGACCGCCCTGCAGGACGACCAGTACGCCTACGATGCGGTGGGCAACGTCACCGCGCGGTTGAAGAACGCCAGTTCCGGCAAGAGCCCGGTGGAACAACTCACCTACGACGGCCTCAATCGCCTCAAACAAGCGCAACTCGGCGCGTGGAGCGGCGCGATCGACAGCGGCAGCGTGATCAACGTGATCGGCACGCAGGCGATGACCTACGACGCCCTGGGCAACCTGTGCACGCAGGTCATGACCGGCACGGGGGTGGACAACACCACGCAGACCTACACCTATCCGGGCCCGGCGGGGTGCGCCAACCACGGCACAAGCGGCAGCGCCGCCCGGGTCACCCAGATCACGGGCACCGTCAACCAGACCTACCAGTACGACAGCAACGGCAACCAGACCACGCGAAGCGACGGCCGCACGCTGACGTACAACGCGCTGAACCAGGCGGTGAAGGCCCAGTTGGGCGGGGACACGACGACGTTCCAGTACGGCCCGGAGGGCGAGCGGTATCTGCGCAGCGACAACGGCATCCTGACGCTGTACATCGGCAAGGTCGAGATCACGATCGCCAACGGCACGACGAGCGAACAGAAGCGGTATCTGGGCGTGGCGATCGACCTGGTGATGGCGAACGACACGCGCTACGTGCTGACCGACCACCTGGGCAGCACGAACGTGATCGCGCACGCGGACGGCACGAAGGTCGAACAGCAAGCGTTCGATGCGTGGGGCAACCGGCGAAGCCCGGACACGTGGACGCAGACGGGCATCGACTGGCCGATCACCACGACGACGCACGGGTTCACCGGGCAGGAAGGCGTGGAGGCGATGGGGATCGTCCACTTCAACGGGCGCATCTACGATCCGCAACTCGGCAAGATGTTGCAGGCCGATCCGGTGCAGAACCCAGGAAGCCAGGGACTCAACCGGTATGCCTATGTTGCCAACAATCCACTGAGCCTCACTGACCCAAGTGGCTACTCGTGGTTCAGCGATATCCTGAAAACCGTCGTCAGCGCAGCGATCATTTACTTCGCTCCCTATCTGGCACCGTACTTGTCTGCGTTCGGTGCCTATGCCGGATATGCCGCCTATGCCATCGCAGGGTTCGCGGCGGGAGTTGTTCAAACCGGAACACTACAGGGAGGATTGATCGGCGCATTTAGTGCGGCAGTGGGATACGGAATAGTTCAAAAATTCGGCACTGGATTATCGTGGCAAGGAGTACTCGCGCGATCAACAGAAGGCGGCGTTGTGTCGAGTCTCGAAGGTGGAAAATTCGGCAACGGATTCTTCAGCGCGGGAGTATCCGCAGCATTCGCGCCAAGTATCAGTCAACTTCATAACAGCGGAACACAGTATCTCGCTACCGCGCTCGTCGGAGGGACAGCATCGGTCGTTTCCGGTGGGAAGTTCGCAAACGGTGCCGAGAGCGCCGTGTTCCAGAAGGCGGTTTCCGATGGATTGGATGCCGCGATGCAGGGCTATGGCCACATGAACGCGCAGCAGCAGAAGCTGGCGTATATGTCGACAGCAGCGTACGGCGATCGACCTTGGCAGTTGGCTGGGTTGTTGTCGTATGACATCTATGACGCGAACAGCGGGTTTGGAGCTACTGTTTTTCCCGGTTATGGTGATGAAGCAACAGTAGTCGCATTCCGTGGAACCCGGCCGATGGTTCTCAAGGATTGGGAGAACGATGCGCAGCAATCCATGGGGCTCGATTCAGCGCAGTACGATCACGCCCTAGATTTGGCAAAGAATATTTATAGCCAGCAGGGCGGAAATGTACTTTTCACTGGTCACTCTTTGGGGGGTGGCGAGGCCGCGGCGGCGGCGTATTACACCGGCGGTGCTGCGGTGACCTTCAATGCGGCGGGACTGAGCACCCGATATCAAGCGTCAATGTGGCTCGGCCCAGAGAACGGGCCCGGCGCGGTCACGAACTTCCATATCAACGGTGATCCGCTGAGTACCTTTCAGCACTTCTTTCCGGTGCCTGGCGCGGTTGGTACGCAGATTGCTATGCCGCCTCAGCAGCTTGAACGGCATTCGATCAAGAATTTTTGGTACTGAGGAGCAATGCCATGTATACAGCTCTTCACTATCTGCGGGCGATATTCGTGGCCTCAACGCTCGTGATGACCCAATCTGCTTGCAGTGTACCGAACGACGTGCGCAACGAATCTTCCAGTGGATACGACTTCATGGCCGCGCAAATCATCCGCGCGGCAGTCACGGTCAAAGTCGAGGATGTGTTTTATCTTGGAGCCATTGAGATCGGTAAGCTTGCTGACGCAGCGGGGCACGGCGACACGAAGCAAATGCAGCGACTCGTCGCGCAAGGTGTGCCAGTCAATGGTGTCGGCCAACGTGCCATGACGCCGTTGCTGTGGGCACTTGGTCAACGAAATATGGCGGGCTTTCGCTGGTTGCTCGACCACGGGGCCGATCCCAATCTAGTGACGTGCTGCGATATCAGGAATTCAAAATTGAGTCCGATGAATTTGGCGGCAGCCATCGAAGATTCGCAATACTTGCAGGCATTACTCGACCATGGCGGGGATGCAAATTTGGTTACGGATGACGTTGAGAGAACGCCAATCTTCTCGGCCGTTAGCTTCAGGCGAATAAATAACATTGAACTGTTGGCGCAGCACCATGCCAACCTGAACCAGGTAGAACTAGACGACATTACAGTCATGGCCTTCGGCCATACGCCGCTTCAGCATGCTCTTGACTCTTCCCAGTTCGAAGTCGCGCTAGCACTTCTTCGCGCTGGCGCAAACCCATGCGTGAAAGATCGTTCGGGCCATACCGCAATGAGTGGCATGGTTGGTCGCGCGAACTCTGGCACGACGCAGAAGGATCGTGAAGCGTTCCCGCAGATCGTCGAGTATCTGAAAAAGTATACTTGTAATTAGTCAGCCGACCATGGTCGGCAACAGCCCGCGTAGGACGGGATACATCCTGCCGTCTTCGTCCGGCTAGGCGATGCGCGTGAGCGCGTCGGCAGCGGAGAGGATGGCAATGCCTTGATGCTCGCCGAGGTCGAGCAGATGGCGGTCGCCGGAGACGATGGCATCGGCGCGAGCGGCGACGGCGCAGGCGATGACGTGATCATCGTCCGGATCGCGTTCGACGACGCGCGGCACGGTGAGCGGCGAGACATTGACGACGAGGGCGGCGTAGCCGTCGAACACCTCGGCGGCGGAGAGCCCGCGCCGGGCGAACTGACGGGCGAACTTCGACCGCGTGAGCACGCCTTGCAACTCGGCGAGCAACGCCGTGCTGCTCGCCAGTTCGACGCGATCCTGCTCGGCGGCGTCGATCAACTTGCCAGGCGTTCCGCCCCAGAGCAGCGCGGACAGCGCGGTGTTGGTATCAAGAACCAGGCGCACGGCGCTGCTCGGCGCGGTACGCGGCGATCTCGGCTTGAATCTCCTCGGGCGTCATCGGCGGCAGCGGATCGGCGGCGAGCTTGGCACGCACCGCCTGCATGCGCTCGATGCGCTCGGCGCGCAGGCGCTGGCGCAGCAGCGCCTCGATCTTGTCGGGCGCGAGCAAGCCGGCTTGCGCGGCTTCCCGGGCGAGCGCGTCGGGCAAGGTGATCTGCACGGTGGTCATGGTCGAAATCCTCCCTACGCGGCCTGCGCGTTGGCGCTGTTGATGGCGGCGTCGAGCATGTCGAGCAGCATGCGTTGCTTGGAGCGCGGCAGCCCGCCGATGCGCTCGATCTGCGCTTGCAACTTGGGCGCCGGGCCGCGCTTCCCGGCCTTGGCCGCCTCGCCGAACAGTTCGTCGAGCGACAACCCGAGCGCCTTGGAGAACGCCGGCAGCAACGCGGCGGCGACGCGCAGCCGGCCGACCTCGTAATGCGCGAGGGTCTGCTGCGCGATGCCGAGTTCGTCCGCGAGTTGCTGCTGCGTCAAGCCGAGGCTCTTGCGGCGTTCGGCGATGCGCTGGCCGAGGGCGGCGTAGAACTTCTTGTCGGTGATGACCACGATGCCATCCGGGGTATCGAAAGAGGCGTTCAGCATAGGGGGTCTCCGCGGGGTGTGCAGTTCGGTTAACTCCATGATAGATTAATCCATGACGGAGTTAAATCTACTCCATCCCTCTTGACAGGTTTTACCCAGGAGCACGCGCATGGCCCGCATCCCCGAGCAAGACGTCGAGCGCATCAAGGCCGAGGTGTCGCTGGTGCGGCTGATCGAAGGCGCAGGGTACGTTCTCTCGAAGCAAGGCAAGGACTTGGCGACACGCTGCCCGCTGCACGAAGGCGACGATACGCCGAGCCTGATCGTGACGCCTTGAAAACGGTGTCAGAGGCACTTTCTGTCCGACGCGCTGGGAAGGAAGTGGCAGCGCGTGGCGACCGGCACGGGGGCCGATTGGAGCGGCACGATCACCGATTCCTGGAGCTACGACACCCAAAGCCACGGCTACGGCCAGCTCGCCACGGAAACCCACGTCGGCACGGGCGACCAGAACCTCACCCGCACGTTCACCTACGACGGCTACGGCCGCCTGTACCAGCGCCAGCACGTGCTGTCGGGTTCGGGCACGTACACGGAGACGACGGCGCTGGACGGCTACGGCCGGCCGAAGCAGCAGCAGGACGCGACCGGCCAGATCACGACCACGCACTACACCACGAAAGGCTTTGCCGACCGGCAGAACGACACGCGTCTGACCACGGCCGCGCAAAGCCAGACGATCGATGCGGGAATCGGCGGACGGCTGTACGAACTCCTGCAGACCAACGAACGCGGCCAGCCCGTCAGCGAAAAGCGCGGCGGCAGCACCCACCTGCAAACGAGCCTGGGCTATTACGCCAAGGACGGCCGCCTGAAATCCGTGTGCACGAACGGCACGGGCACCTGTGCCCTGCAGGACGACCAGTACGCCTACGATGCGGTGGGCAACGTCACCGCGCGGTTGAAGAACGCCAGTTCCGGCAAGAGCCCGGTGGAACAGCTCACCTACGACGGCCTCAATCGCCTCAAACAAGCGCAACTGGGCGCCTGGAGCGGCGCGATCGACAGCGGCAACATCATCAACGTGATCGGCACCCAGGCGATGACCTACGACGCCCTGGGCAACCTGTGCACGCAGGTCATGACCGGCACGGGGGTGGACAACACCACGCAGACCTACACCTATCCGGGCCCCGCGGGCTGCGCCAACCACGGCAGCAGCGGCAGCGCCGCCCGGGTCACCCAGATCACGGGCACCGTCAACCAGACCTACCAGTACGACACCGACGGCAACCAGACCACGCGAAGCGACGGAAGAACGCTGACGTACAACGCGCTGAACCAGGCGGTGAAGGCCGTGCTGGGCGGGGACACGACGACGTTCCAGTACGGCCCGGAGGGCGATCGGTATCTGCGCAGCGACAACGGCATCCTGACGCTGTACATCGGCAAGGTCGAAATCACCATCGCCAACGGCACGACGAGCGAACAGAAACGCTATCTGGGCGTGGCGATCGACCTGGTGATGGCGAACGACACGCGCTACGTGCTGACCGATCACCTGGGCAGCACGAACGTGATCGCGCACGCGGACGGCACGAAGGTCGAACAGCAAGCGTTCGATGCGTGGGGCAACCGGCGAAGCCCGGACACGTGGACGCAGACGGGCATCGACTGGCCGATCACCACGACGACGCACGGGTTCACCGGGCAGGAAGGCGTGGAGGCGATGGGGATCGTCCACTTCAATGGAAGAATCTACGATCCACAACTCGGGCGCATGCTCCAAGCCGATCCGGTACAGAATCCCGGAAGCCAAGGGCTGAACCGATACAGCTACGTTGCCAACAATCCGCTCAGCCTCACTGATCCAACGGGGTACTCGTTCTGGAGTTGGGTCCGCACGATTGCGGCAGTTGCGATCACTGTCTGGACGGGCGGACTTGCCTTAGCTGCGACCAGTTTTTGGAGTGGAATGGCAATCGCAGCCGCGGGAGGATTTGCGGCCGGGGTGGTTGCTACTGGAACGCTGCAAGGCGGGTTGTACGGAGCATTTTCGGCCGCCGCGTTCTATGGAGTAGGAACATGGATAAGAGCCGCAGGATTGGCGAACGCGCAAACCGGTTCTCTTGCATGGGGCGAAGCGGTCGGAGCAAGGGCAATGACGGGCGGCGTGGTGTCGAGCTTGGAGGGCGGCAAGTTCGGCAATGGATTTGTCAGCGCAGGTGTAACCGCAGCAGCGGGGCCGCTGATCAACAACGCCGGCAATGGCGTGGGTCGGGCGGTTATCGCGGCAATCATCGGCGGCACGGCGTCGGAACTTTCGGGTGGCAAGTTCAGTAATGCGGCGATCACATCGGCGTTCGCGCAGATGTTTGCCGATGCAGCACAGGGAGAAAAAGGAAAGTGGTTGTATCCCACCGGAAAGTCCACAAACATGGCGGACTATTCGGAGGTGCAGACAAACGGGATTATGGCCGGCCCAGAGAGCGACTATCAGAAGATTGCTGATCTCTCGGGCGATCCGTTCTATTACAACCCCTCACACGGGATCGTCGGCGATTTGCTGGAATCGTTCGCTCAGAAGTTCTTCGGCTGGGCTGGCGATCCACTTGCCCAAGGGTTTGCCGAAGGCGTGAACAGCGCAGGCCATCCGCTCAACATCATCGCACACAGTCAAGGCGTGCTGACGGCGGTCAACGCGGTGGAGTATTACGGCGTCTCTGCTGCCGGTAACACCTTTGATTTGCGGAGTTCGGCGTACAGCTACTACACCGTCGAAAGCGTAATCCCAGGTGCGGGGTTCAACACGCCTTGGTTCGACATAGCGAACATTTACTCGCCGAGCGGGAATCCTCTCAAGTGGGCTTCGGGCTTCGGCGATCTCTTCTGTGGCGCTTGTGTACACAAGGCCAACAGCAATTTCAACGGCGCGCATTGAGCGCGGGTGATGGCGCGCCGATGACGAAATACTTTCTCGCCGCGGCGCTCGCCATCTTGGTCGCACTACTGGTAAAGGGCGAGCTTATGACTAAGGTGATCTGGGCGGGCGTGGTGTTCGCCGTGGTGCTGGCGGGCTGCGAGTTTGCTAATCCGAATTTTTACAAATCCGATATTGATGTTCAGCAACGCAAAGACGGGACTCGAGTGCTGCAAGATACGCCTCGGATGTGGGAAGAGTGGAGACGATCTGTCGACAAAGAGGTTCTTCGAGAGGTCAGTTATCGAAATGGATCGGCTCAGAACGATGTTCTTCTCGGCAAGCCCAACGGTGGCGGCACGTGGGATCAGTATTGGCTCAGTAGAGTCCGGGCGGTACGAAGTCCGGGAGACGGTTACAGCCATGAGCACCCGCAAAAATACATCGACTACATCATCGAGCAGCGGCGCAAGGCGGGCTTGCCGGAACTGGTGGGCTATCCATAGTCGGTCCGGAACGAGGTCACTAATCCGGGCGAAAGAGAGCCTGTGGTCTGGCCTTGTATGGCAGCATGGCCGAATGCCGCATTGTATGAATTGCGGCATCCATTGCGCCGGTCAGGCGATCGTACCGAGCTTGGCCAGGGCGTCGCGGACGGTGAGGATGGAGATCGTCTGGAAGCGTTCGAGGACGAGCAAGTCCTTGTCGCCGGAGATGATCGCATCGACTCTGCCGGCGAGCGCGGTGGCGAGCACGGCATCGTCCTTGGGATCGCGCGAGACCGGCCGCGTGAGCGGCGGCGCGGCGACGATGGTGACAAGTTGCTTGTAGCTGGCCATCAGCTCCTCGGCGGAGAGGCCGGTCTTGGCGATGGACTTGGCGAACTTGGCGCGGTGGAGCACCTGCTCGAGTTCGTCGAGCAGGATGCGACTGGTGACGAGTCGAACGATCTTCTCGCCGGCGAGCGCGATGACGTTGCCGGGCAAGCCTTGCCAAAGAAACGCGGAGACGAGCGTATTGGTATCGACGACCCAGCGCGGTCGCCGCGTCACGCGGTGCGGCCGTTGCGGGTGCGGCGCACGGCGTCGACTTCCTTCTGAATCTGTTTGGCCGACATCGGCCGGCTGCCGGCTTGCGTGGCGCGTGCGGCGCCGGCGAGCAAGATCTGCGCGGCCTGGCGCTGCATGGCGTCCTTGAGCAGCGAGCGCAGCGCCCGTGACGTCAACAATCCGGCGGCCTGCGCTTCGCGGGCGAGGCGGTCGGGCAATTGGACTTGCAACAAAGTCATCGGTATTCCTTGTCAGGCGGTTCAGGCAGCGGATTGCGCGAGCACGGTATCGATCATTTGCATGACGAAACGCTGCTGCGCCTTCGGCAGGCGCGTGATGCGTTCGAGTTGCTGTTGCAGTTTAGGCGCCGGCCCGCGTTTGGCGGGCTTGGCTTCTTCGCCGATCAGTTCTTCAACCGAAATCGCCAGTGCCCGTGCGATCAGCGGCAACAGAGATACGGGCACGCGGCGACGTCCGACTTCGTAGGATGCGACCATCTGCTGAGTCAGATCAAGCAAATCGGCCAACTGCTGCTGCGTCAGGTTTTGCGCTTTACGCGCTTGGGCGATACGGCTGCCGAGTTGCCGGAAGAAAAGCGTCTCGTCGTGCGTCATGGGTTCGATGGGGAGCAACCGGAATGTGCCCATACGATAGTCCTCGTTTTGCGGAGTGGCGTTGACTGTACGCCAATATGGCGTAAACTGCCATTGAGGTTGTTGTGTTCTTGGCCCCCTTGACAGATTTTCGGAGCAATCCCGATGGCGCGCATTCCCGAGCAAGACGTCGAGCGCATCAAGGCCGAGGTGTCGCTGGTGCGGCTGATCGAGTCGGCCGGGTACGTGCTGGCGAAGCAAGGCAAAGACCTGGCGACGCGCTGTCCGCTGCACGAGGCCGACGACACGCCATCGCTGATCGTGACGCCGGCAAAGAACGTGTGGCACTGCTTCGGGTGCCAGCGTGGCGGAACGGTGATCGACTGGGTGATGGCGACGCGCAAGGTGTCGTTCCGACATGCGGTGGAGTTGTTGCGCGGCGAGAGTTCGGCGCTGTCGGCGCCGGTGACGCAGGCCGTGCGCACGGTGACGGCGACGTTCGTGCCGAGCGCGGACGATGCGGCGTTGCTCGGCCAGGTGATCGATTACTACCACGCGACGTTGAAGGGTTCGGCCGAGGCGCAAGACTATCTGGCCTCGCGTGGGTTGATACACCCCGAGCTGGTCGATCACTTCCGCCTGGGCTACGGCAATCGCACGCTCGGCTATCAGATGCCGGAGAAAAATCGGGTTCAAGGTGCGGCGATGCGTGGGGCGTTGCAGCGGTTGGGCCTGTTGCGGGCGTCGGGACACGAGCACTTCGCGGGTTCCTTGGTGATCCCGGTGTTCGATGCCGCCGGCGCGGTGGCGGAAGTGTACGGGCGCAAGGTGGGCGATCGGCTGCGTGCGGGCACGGCGTTGCACTTGTATCTGCCGGGGCCGCATCGCGGGGTGTTCAACCTGGCCGGCTGGCATGGATCGAAGGAAGTGATCTTGTGCGAGGCGCTGATCGACGCGCTGACGTTCTGGTGTGCGGGGTATCGGCACGTGACTGCGGCCTTCGGCGTGGGCGGGTTCACCGAGGAAATGTTGTCCGCGTTCGTGGCGCAGGGCGTGGAGCGCGTGTTGATCGCCTACGACCGTGACGCGGCGGGCGATGCGGCGGCGGCGAAGCTGGCGCCGATGTTGGAACAGCATGGCATCACGCCATATCGCGTGTTGTTCCCGAAGGGGATAGATGCGAACGAATACGCGTTGAAGGTGACGCCGGCAGCGCGTTCGCTCGGGCTCGTCTTGCGCCAGGCCGAGTTTATCGGCCACGGCGTCGTGCCGGCGACGAGGCCAGAAGCGTCAGCAGGAGGAATAGAACCCAGCGAAGCGGTATCGTCATTGATGCCTGCGGTCGACGTTCTTCCCTTAGTCGCTGCGCTTGCTCCGTTGCCCGAGTCCGAGACGTTGCCGCCGCCGGAACCGTGCTCGCCGCAGCCGGCACCGGCACTGCCGATCGCGGCGGAGGTGCGCGAGCACGACGTGGTGTTCCCGTTCGGCGAGCGGCACTACCGCGTACGCGGGTTGCAGAAGAATCTCGCCTTCGACGTGCTGCGCGTGAACGTGCTGGCATCGAGTGAACACGGCATGCACGTGGACACGTTCGACTTGTATCAGGCGAAAGCCCGCGCGGTGTTCGTCAAGCAAGCGAGTGTCGAACTGGGCGTCGAAGAATCGGTGATCCAGCGCGATCTTGGACAAGTCTTGCTCAAGTTGGAGACGTTGCAGGACGAAGCGATAAAAAAGGCGACGGCACCGAAGGCCGACACTGCGCCAGCCTTGTCGGACATCGACCACGCCGCCGCACTGGACTTGCTGCGCGATCCGAACCTGGTCAAGCGCATCGTGGCGGACGTGGCGGCGATTGGCGTGGTTGGCGAGGACAGCAATGCGCTGGTCGGGTATCTGGCGTGCGTGTCGCGCAAGCTCGAAAAGCCGCTGGCGATCCTGATCCAGTCCACGAGTGCGGCCGGCAAATCGACGTTGATGGATGCGTTGTTGTCGCTGATGCCGGAATCGGAGCGCGTGCACTACTCGGCGATGACCGGACAATCGTTGTTCTACCTTGGCGAGCAGGCGATGAAGCACAAGATCCTCGCCATTGCCGAGGAAGAAGGCGTGCGCCAGGCGGCGTATGCGTTGAAGCTGTTGCAGTCGCAAGGCGAACTGACGATCGCCAGTACCGGCAAAGACCCGACGACGGGGCAACTGGTGACGCAGGAATACCGCGTCGAGGGGCCGGTGATGCTGTTCCTGACGACGACGGCCATCGACATCGACGAAGAACTCTTGAATCGCTGTCTCGTGCTGACGATCAACGAGAGTCGCGAGCAGACGGCAGCGATCCAGTCGCGGCAGCGGCAGGCGCGCACGCTGGACGGCCTGTTGTCGAAAGTCCGCAGCGATCACGTCGTGGCCGCGCATCGCGCGGCACAAAGCCTGCTTCGCCCGCTGCACGTGGTCAATCCCTGTGCCGAGCAACTGACGTTCGCGCACGATCGCGTGCGCCTGCGGCGCGATCATGCGAAATACCTGGCCCTGATCGACAGCATTGCGCTGCTGCACCAGCATCAACGCGAGGTGCGGCGCGTCGAGCACGGCGGCAAGACGGTCGAGTACGTCGAGGTGACGCCGGCGGACATCGCGTTGGCGAATCGTCTGGCACATGAAGTGCTCGGGCGTTCGCTCGATGAACTGCCGCCGCAGACCCGCAGAGTGCTTGGCATGCTCGACGGCCTCGTGCGCGAGCGCATGCGTGATCACGCGCTCGCGCGTGCGGACGTGCGCATCACGCGGCGTGAGGTGCGCGAATGCTGCGGTCTGAGCGAAGCCGGCGTGCGCGCGCACGTCGATCGCCTGGTGGCGCTGGACTATCTGTTGCCGCACGCCGGCCGCAACGGGCAGCGGTTCTGCTACGAGCTGCTGTTCGACGGCGATGCCGGTGCGGATGCGCCGCAAGTGATGGGCTTGTTCGACGTGACGGCGCTCGGCACCGTTCGTGCCGAGCCGGTTGAAACAGGCAGTACGACGCCGACCTCGCAGGGTTCGGCCTCGACCTCGCAGGGCGAAATGGCCGACCTCGCACGGCGCTCGCAGGCCGCTCGTACCCTGCTCGCAGGGGCCTCGCAGGGCGACAAAATCCCCCCTATCTCGAGCACGGACGCGGCTTCTTCCTTAGTTGCTGCTCTTGATCTGGAAACGCCACTTCTGGAACCGCGCCGCGCAAAGCGGTCGTACCGTAACGGCAGCGCCGTGGCGGCGGAGAGTTCGCCATGACACCGAACGAGCTGGCGCTTACGCGTTACGTCGAGGCGTGTCGCCTGCGCGGCGACACGGAGCGCACGGCGACGGGCCGGGAATCCTTGTTGCGCTTGTTCCTGGTGTGGTGCGCGGAGCGTGGCATCGAGGCGCCCAACCAAGTCGGCCGCGAGGCGATCGAGCGGTATCGGCGACACTTGTACTATTGGCAACGCGAGGACGGCCGGCCGTTGGGTCTGGAGGCGCAGCGCAATCGGCTCAGCCAGGTGAAGTTGTTCTTCCGCTGGCTGGTACGAGAGAACTGGATCGCGGCGAATCCGGCCAGTGAGCTGGAATTGCCGCGCACGCACCGGCGCCTGCCGAAAGCGATCCTGACGCGAGAGGAAGTCGAGCGCGTGCTGGCGCAGACGCAGGTGCATGGGGAGGCGGGCCTGCGCGATCGCGCGGTACTGGAAACCTTGTACGCGACCGGCATCCGGCGCCTGGAGTTGATCGGCTTGACCGTTTACGACGTGGACACGCAGCACGGCACGCTGATGGTGCGCGAAGGCAAAGGCAAGAAGGATCGCTTGCTGCCGATCGGTGAGCGCGCCTGTCGCTGGATCGGGCGCTACGTGCAGGACGTGCGGCCGGGTCTCGTCACGCGCATGGACGAGCGCACGTTGTTCCTGAGCGACGACGGTCAGAAGTTACGCACCGGTTGGTTGACCGATCGCGTGCGCCACTACTTCGATGCGGTCGGTATCGAAAAACCCGGCGCGTGTCACCTGTTCCGGCACACGATGGCGACGCTGATGCTGGAGAACGGCGCGGACCTGCGCTACATCCAGGCGATGCTCGGCCACGCGAGCATCGAGACGACGACGATCTACACGCACGTCGCCTTGGCGAAACTGCGCGAAGTGTACGAGCGCACGCATCCGGCGAAGATGGTGCGCACGAGCACCGGCGATGCGGCGGCTTGACGCTGCGCGTTCAAGCCGACCGCGGCGAGGTCGCTGCAGCCGGACGCGCACGCGGAGCGTGTCGTGCTCCCACCGCCGTCACGGACGCCTGCATGCGCCTGCGCGCTGCGCGGCTGTGGCCGCTTCGCGCTCCGTCGCGGCAAGCGCCGCGCCGGCTGCCTCTGGGCGTCCGTGCCCGCCTTCGTTGAAGGCCGCTGTTCTTCCCAGCCCGCTCGGCTCCTGCCTCGCGACGGTCGGCATCGGCTGCCGCCCATGCCGTATTGGACTGGAAGTTCAGGCGCACCCGCTCCGCTTCGCTGCGCGCGTGCGCCTTCACTGGCGGCCATGTTACATAACGCGACGTTCACGGCTGCTTGTCTTGCGCGCCCGCTGTTGTTGTCGAAAGCGCGTTGTCTACGGGCGCGCAAGCCAAGCAGTTCGCGCTTCGCGCCCGTGAACACGACGTTATGCAAAATGGCCGCAGGCAACGTCCGTGTGCCTTGTCAAAGTGCCGCGCTCCCGGCGCGGCCGTTGCCAGCTATCCCTGCGCTTCGCCTGCGCGCCGTCCCTGGCTTGCTCGAAGGCCGCGTCGTGCGGGTGTCCACGCGCGCATCCGTGCGCGCGCTCGTGCGTGGGAGGTCGTTCCAATTGGCTCGCTGTTGTCGTCGCAGTGTAGCGCCGTGCTCGGCGCGTCAAGGATCGAGATGAACGGCTGCGCCGTCCTTGACGCGCCTGCGCGCGGCGCTGAGGGATATCCGCCAACAGCGATCCATGCCGGGTCGCGGGCCTGACGGAGACAATCCCATGAAGCGCAAGAATCGCATCACGCTCCATCTGCCGGCCGAGTTCGTCGAACTGTGCGCCCGCGACCAGGTGCAGCCCGACTTCGTCCTGCGTGGCTTCATCGCCGACCTGTGTGAAATCATGAACTGGTGCAATGCACCGCGCAGTGACGGCTACAGCAGCAACGGCAGCGACGAACGGCGCCTCGCGAATGAGTATTACGAGCGGGTCGGTTATCCGTACTGGCATCGGCAAGACTGATGCACACGGCCCACGCAGCGGCTCGCGCCGCTGCGCAGGGCCACCGCGTTCTTCCCTTAGCCGCTCGCTTCCCTCGCGCATGGGCGCGCTGACGCGCGCACCCGCGCGTGCGCATCACGCGCAGGCGCGAGAGCGAGCGGCTAAGGAAAAATCTCGCCGGCGACGGCCGAAGTTCCGGTAAGCTCGACGGCCATGTGCGCCGTACTCAGGCCAAAAACCGCGTCTAGGAAAATTTTGCCGCACGGGCATCGGCGCGTCGGGCGTTGCGAGCACGCAAGTCCGCGTCGCGTCAGGAAAAAACGTCCTCTGGCCGCGAACGAGTCGTATAGCCTTCCCGTCCACTTCAATGGAAGAATCTACGATCCACAACTCGGGCGCATGCTCCAAGCCGATCCGGTACAGAATCCCGGAAGCCAAGGGCTGAACCGATACAGCTACGTTGCCAACAATCCGCTCAGCCTCACTGATCCAAGTGGGTACTCGTGGTTCAGCAGCCTCCTGCATGCGATAGACAACATCACGGGCAGGCTGGTTCTGGGCTCGTTGTACGACGCCTTTCACAGCCAGTGGAACAGCTTTGTCAGCAACCCCTACGTTCGTATGGTCGGGGCGATTGTCGCCAGCTACTTCACCTTCGGTGCGGTGTACGGCGCGTTTTCCGCTGAATTTGTCGCAGGTACGGGTGGCGCAATTACCGCGGGTGTGACGGCAGGCGCAGCTTCTGGATTCGTTGCGGCGGCGATTCAGACGCGATCGTTTCAGATGGCGTGGCAGGGCGCGGCTGCTGGAGCGATCGCAGGCGGAATAGTTGGGTACTTCGGGAAGGCGCAGTCACTACAGCGCGTTGGCGTTGAGACTATTGCTGGTGGAGTGGAGTCGAAGATTCAGGGTGGCGACTTCATTGATGGCGTAAAGTTCGCGTTCTTTATTTCGACGTTGAACTACGCGAACTATAGGATGCGCAAGTTGGAGTGGGAGCGAGCCTCGCAGCGTTACTACAATGTAGATGGAGAGGGTGAAGGCATGTATGGCATTGGCGGCAAACTCGCTGGTTCTAGGCGCGAATCTGATCCAGATATTGAATACCTCTTAGGATTGAAATGCGATGCAACAGCTGGTGGGTGTCAAGGAGCGCCAGTCAATCCTGGCGACGTGAGCGCACGCCTTGGCCCAATTAGATATCAATCAGACTCTGCGTTGAATCAGATTGCGGAATCATTCGCGGGCCCACATGACTGGTTACGAGATATGACTGGATCGTACGATCAGTGGGGGAACTCCAATCACTTTGAAGGTTTCTCAGCGACCTTGGATCAGATCCGAAACTATGCAGAGATTCCGATAGCCGCGCCCTTCGCTGCTGCAGGCTTGGTACACGAGACTCCGGGCGTGTATTTGCCCTTGCAGTGCAAAGTAGTAGGGGAATGTAAATGATGAAGCTAATGTTCGTCGTCGCGTTTCTTCCCAATGTTATTGGGTGTGTGGAGCCTATTAGGCAAGCTCCGTGCCGGAATCTTTCCGGAAATTATTTCTCGGCGGGAAAGGCAAATTGGGTCGGAAGTAGAAGTAACGAGACAAACATTCTGCGGGAAGCTTTTAAGTATTCCCTACCTGAGAATGTCGGCGATCCGAAAAAGTATGAAGCGTTGCTCCGAATGCAGTACGAATGGTTCAACCTAGACGCGCGAGACAACGTCTTCTTCTTTAAGCTCTATGACAATCAAAAAATAGTTTACGAGTTTTCCTTCAACACGGTCTGCACGTCGTCAGGTTGGCAAGCAACGCGGATTTCAAAGAGATACTTAGACGGGAGTACGGTTTCCTCTCGCTTCGAGAGCATATTTAGTGCAAACGTCAATGAAAGTCTGGTTGTTCAAACATCTGTCCTTGGTGAGAATGGTAAGACTGAAGTAGTAGCTGAGTTCCCTAAGCACCCATAGGGCACGCAATGCTCGCAAGTTAAGCCCTCCCCCTCAACAAGCCGCGAAAACGGAGTCACCATTTCGCCGCCTCCGTCAATAGGCAACAAGATATCCACTCCGCTCGGAAGAGCGGAAGAGGAACGGTAATGCCGTGTCGTGAATGAACCGCTGCCTGGTGTTGTCGGGTGGATGCGGAAGGATTCCGCCCAGTCACCGTTCTGGATCAAGGCTTCTCGCCCCTGAGCTGCGCTCCCAAACACTCGTCGGTTGCCATCGTGCCGTCCAGGTGCCCGCGATGCGGCGCACAGATGCCTGATCTCACCCGAAGGGGATCAACCCAAGAGGGCTCGGACGATGGGCGGTTTCCTCCAACACGGGCGCCGGCGAGGATCGCTATTCAGAGTCCGGGCTGGACGCCAACCCCGTTGCGAGCGGATCGCCGCCGGCATGATCGGATCATCCGAACGCGCGCTGCACGTCGAAGCGGCCGCCGTCGCGCATCAGGAAGTAGCCGGCTCGTGCGAGCTTGTGCGCTACGGCCTTGCGGGCGACGACCTTATGGCATCGACTGGCCTTGCGATCGAACCAGCGCTGGATGGGCGGGCTGAATCGCGTGGCAAAGTTCGCCGCTTCGATCCATGCCCAAGCCAGGTAGCGATTGCCGCACTTGCGGTTGCCGTGGCCTTTCTTCTTGCCGTTGGAAATGCGCTCACTCTTGACCATGCGGCAATACGAAGCATAGTCGCCCACCTCGGCGAAGCGCGCGACGTCTCCGGTTTCCAGCGCGATCGTCATGGACAGAATCGAACCGACGCCCGGTATCGAACGCAATACGCGCTGTTCGCTATGGCGGACGGGCGAGGCGAGGACCCACTTTTCCACCTGCCGAATCTGCTCTTCCACGTGCAACCAGACCTGCAACTGAGCCAGCACGCCATAGCGCACCGACGGATCGGGCAAGGCCCGCTCGATGACTTCGCCCGAGAGCTGGCGCACCGCATTGGCCGAGATGCGCTGTCCGGTATGTCTGGCCCAGCTCGATTGCACCGACAACATCAGACCGACGGCCATGCGCACCAACTGGAAGCGGCGACGCAGCAGGTCGCGAATCGCACGCTGATCGCGCGGGTAGATATACCCTTCGGGCAGAATCCCCAGACGCAACAGATGCGCCAAGTGCCGGGCATCGGATTCGTCACCGCTGTACTTGAGTCCGTCGTACTGCGGCACGGCCGCGGTGTTGGCCAAGTGCACACGATAGCCATGATCCTTCAGGCCATCGACGAGCCAATACCAGTTGTAGGTCGATTCGACAACCAGACCGGCAATCTCCTCTCGAAAAGGCTCCAGCGTTTTGAGGATTGCCGGCAATTCATTGGGTAAGCGGCATTGCCGCAAGGGCCGATCGGTTTCGTCGATCACGGCCAGCACGCTATTGCTGGAATGCAGATCGATGGCTGCGTAAAGTGACATGGCTGCCTCCTGTCGCGGGGGGGATGTTCAGAACTTCGCAAGTCCGAACATACCGCCACGCGCAGGCGGCGGCGACATGAGTCTTCAGAGGCACTTTCTGTCCGACGCGCTGGGAAGGAAGTGGCAGCGCGTGGCGACCGGCACGGGGACCGACTGGAGCGGCACGATCACCGACACCTGGAGCTACGACACCCAGAGCCACGGCTATGGCCAGCTGGCGAGCGAAACCCACGTCGGCACGGGCGACCAGAACCTCACCCGCACGTTCACCTACGACGGCTACGGCCGCCTGTACCAACGCCAGCACGTCTTGTCCGGCTCGGGCACCTATACCGAAACCACCGCCCTCGACGGCTACGGCCGGCCGAAGCAGCAGCAGGACGCGACGGGCCAGATCACGACCACGCACTACACGACGAAAGGCTTCGCCGACCGGCAGAACGACACGCGCCTGACGACGGCCGCGCAAAGCCAGACGATCGATGCGGGCTTGGGCGGGCGGCTGTACGAGCTCCTGCAGACCAACGAACGCGGCCAGCCCGTCAGCGAAAAGCGCGGCGGCAGCACCCACCTGCAAACGAGCCTGGGCTATTACGCCAAGGACGGCCGCCTGAAATCCGTGTGCACGAACGGCACGGGCACCTGTGCCCTGCAGGACGACCAGTACGCCTACGATGCGGTGGGCAACGTCACCGCGCGGTTGAAGAACGCCAGTTCCGGCAAGAGCCCGGTGGAACAGCTCACCTACGACGGCCTCAATCGCCTCAAACAAGCGCAACTGGGCGCCTGGAGCGGCGCGATCGACAGCGGCAACATCATCAACGTGATCGGCACCCAGGCGATGACCTACGACGCCCTGGGCAACCTGTGCACGCAGGTCATGACCGGCACGGGGATGGACAACACCACGCAGACCTACACCTATCCGGGCCCCGCGGGCTGCGCCAACCACGGCAGCAGCGGCAGCGCCGCCCGGGTCACCCAGATCACGGGCACCGTCAACCAGACCTACCAGTACGACAGCAACGGCAACCAGACCACGCGAAGCGACGGCCGCACGCTGACGTACAACGCGCTGAACCAGGCGGTGAAGGCCCAGTTGGGCGGGGACACGACGACGTTCCAGTACGGCCCGGAGGGCGATCGGTATCTGCGCAGCGACAACGGCATCCTGACGCTGTACATCGGCAAGGTCGAGATCACGATCAGCGGGGGCACGACGAGTGAACCGCCCCGGGAACGTCGGAGGCTGGTTGGTGTGAGTCAAGCCGCCATCGGCATCTCACGGTGTTGCTGTTGCTGATGATATATCGCTTCGGCTTCCGCCGGCGGTCGGTGTCCGATCGAGGAGAGTAGGCGGTGGTGGTTGAACCAGTTCACCCACGCCAGCGTCGCCATTTCCACGGCTTCCAGGTTCGGCCAGGATCGGCGGTGGATGACCTCGGCCTTGTACAGCCCGTTGATCGTCTCGGCCAGCGCGTTGTCGTAGGAGTCGCCCACGCGGCCGACCGACGGTTCGATGCCGGCCAGCGCCAGCCGCTCGGTGTAGCGGATCGACACGTACTGCACGCCGCGGTCGGAGTGGTGGATCAGGGCTTGCTGCACCGGCCGGCGGTCGTGCAGCGCCTGCTCCAGCGCGTCGAGCACGAAGTCCGTGCGCGCCGATCGCGACACCTTCCAGCCGACGATGCGGCGCGCGAACACGTCGATCACGAAGGCCACGTAGACGAAGCCCGCCCACGTCGACACGTAGGTGAAGTCGCTGACCCACAGCGCGTTCGGACGGTCGGCGTGGAACTGCCGGTTGACGCGATCCAGCGGGCACGGCGTGGCCTTGTCGCTGACTGTGGTCTTCACCGGCTTGCCGCGGATCACGCCTTGCAGGCCCAGCCTGCGCATCAGCCGCTCGACCGTGCAGCGCGCCACGCGCACGCCCTCACGCAGTAATTGCCGCCATACCTTGCGCGCGCCGTACACCTGCAGGTTCTCGGCGTAGACGCGCCGGATCGCCTGACACAGGTCGTCGTCACGACGCGCCCGCGCCGAACGTCGATCCGGATGGCGACGTTCCCGCGTATGGCGGCGATACGTCGACGGAGCGATCGGCAGCACGCGGCAGATCGGCTCGACTCCATGGATGGCTCGGTGATCGTCGATGAACGCGATCATGGCTTGAACCGGCGGTCGAGCTCCGCCTGTGCAAAATACGCCGACGCCTTGCGCAAGATCTCGTTCGCTTGGCGCAGTTCGCGAATCTCTCGCTCCTGCGCCTTGAGCCGATCACGCTCGGACGTACTCAACCCCTCGCGCCGGCCTTCATCGACCTGCGCCTGCCGCACCCAGCGCCGCAACGTCTCCGACGTGCAGCCCAGCTTGCCGGCCACCGAGGCGATCGTCGCCCATTCCGAGCCGTATTCGGCTTGGTGCTCGCGCACCATCCGCACCGCTCGCTCTCTCACTTCCGCAGAATACTTCGTGTTTGTCATTGCTCCATCCTCTCAAGAGTGGGAGCCTCCGACATACCCGGGGCGGTTCAGAGCGAACAGAAGCGGTATCTGGGCGTGGCGATCGACCTGGTGATGGCGAACGACACGCGCTACGTGCTGACCGACCACCTGGGCAGCACGAACGTGATCGCGCACGCCGACGGCACGAAGGTCGAACAGCAAGCGTTCGATGCGTGGGGCAACCGGCGAAGCCCGGACACGTGGACGCAGACGGGCATCGACTGGCCGATCACCACGACGACGCACGGGTTCACCGGGCAGGAAGGCGTGGAGGCGATGGGGATCGTCCACTTCGGCGGAAGAATCTACGATCCGCAACTCGGAAGGATGTTGCAGGCCGACCCGGTGCAAAATCCCGGAAGTCAGGGGCTCAACCGCTACGCCTACGTCGCGAACAATCCGCTCACGCTAACCGATCCGACGGGGTACTCGTGGCTGAGCAAGCTGCTTCACTTCGACAACAACATAGTGGGTCGATTGGTGCTCGGACCGCTATACGACTCTTATCACAGCGATTGGAACAGCTTCGTCAATAACCCGTATGTGCGCATGGTCGGCGCGATTGTTGCGGCGTACTTCACGGGCGGCGCGGCATACGGGGCCTTTATCGATGCAGGGTACGGAACCGTTGCGGCAGGCATTGCCGGAGGCGCTGCTGGCGGATTCGTTGGTGGGGCGATTCAAAGCGGTGGAAACATGGAAGCGGCGTTGCAGGGTGCACTTTGGGGAGGCGTGCTTGGCGGGCTTGGGGGAATCAACGCGAACACGCCGAGGCAGTATGACTTTTCGTTCAGCGGTGCAGCGAAGGCAGTGGGTAGACAGCTGGTCACGAACTGGGAGCGTGATCAGATTGATCGGTTCTTTGCGAGTGAGTTTGGGATCAAAGGATTGAAGCTCGATCTGTTGCTGACCGGTGCCTCGTTTGCAGGGAACGCGGTGTTTGGGTCGCGGTACGTGGGGCAGGTGGACACAGCGGGAGACGGTAACGCGACGGAGTTTATCGGGGGGATAGGAACTCGATATGGGCTTGGATATGACCCCGCGTCGAACAGCAATCTGTGGGGGCACATCGCAAATGCTTTTGACGTCCTGCTTACGGAGCGTGGATTGCCGTCTGCGTCGGGATGGGAGTATGTATTCAGTGGCGACAAGAATCTTCCGCTCGCAGGGTACAGTTTGGGGGCGAGTGATGTGAATGTACTTGCCGCTTATGGGCTTGGTTCACACGTTGCGAACTATTCTGTTGCACTTCCGGTTGGACAAGTTGGTGCTCCGATGAATAGCATAACTCTTGGCATGAGAGACCCCGTTAACGGAGGCATATTTGGCCTTCTTACCAGCCCAGGCGCGACGATGGAAAATCGTGGCTTCTTTGATCACGCACATAGTTGCTATGGCCAGCTTGCGTCTCTCGGGCAGAGTGAGGCGATATGCGCACGTTAGTACTCAATCTGCTTCTATGGTTGATGGCTACATCCGGGGCGGCAGCAACCCAGAGTACAGACCTTTGCGCGGATATTTATTTGACGGTACCAAAGGTATGGGGTTCAGCAGACTCGCCGCCGGTGTTTGAGGTGTCCGTTTCTGAGAACGGGTCTCCTTTTCACGTCCAAGGGAAACTAGGGGTGATCGATTGGGGCGGCTTTCGTGCGTGTGGAGAACGCGTTGAACTGAAGTTCAGAACAATTTTGCAAAGGAGTCGTCTGAACGGTCCGATCATCAAGGACTTTGACCGAACATACCCGTTGCGCATTCAGAGCGAGGGTCCTATCTACTTCAGACTAGGCAAAGGTGAGTTTAGAGAGATATCGACGCTAGACGGCAAGAGGGACGTTTCTGAAATTAATCAATTTGTTGAGAACTACAACAACACCACGGCGAAGATTCCGTACACCTCGTTGTCAGGCGGGACGTTCACAAGGGACCCAATCTACATCGCTGGCATGGAGTGGCTCGACCGGCGAGACTACTACTACAGCAAAAAATCGATTTGTGTGTTGGAAAGAAGCGAGCGTTGTCCTTAACCCGGAAAATGGTTCCAGCTTGACTTGCTGGGCCAGCCAACAAGATAAAAGGGTTGGTATCGGCACCGCTGGAAGCCGCACCGCACAAGGCGTTGCGCGTGAGCGAAGGAAAACGGTGTCAGAGGCACTTTCTGTTGCCTACGAGGCGGCCTCGGGCCTGCTCGTCTCCGAGCGCATCCAGTCCGGCGCGAGCGTCAACCAGGACCTGCGCACGCTCTACGATCGGGATGCCTACGGCAACCGCACGGCGGCGTACCAATGCAGCAGCAACGTGACCGACACGCAATGCCGCGCCGGCGCGACGAACGGCAGCGTCGCACAACGGCAAAGCGGCACCACCGTGCTGCGCTACGCCCGCACGAGCTACGACAGCCTCGGCCGCTACGTCACCGCCAGCCGCCTGCCCTTCGCCACGACGGCAGGCGGCTGGAACGAGCAGCAGGCCACGCAGGTCACGGCGCGCGACGAGTTCGGCAACGCCACCGGCCAGAGTGCGATCAACGGCACCACCCAGGCGGCGCGGTTCGGTGTGCTGGGCCGGCCGTACTTCACCAAGGACAACCTCGGCCACGCGAGCACGACGACGTTCCGCCTGTGCGGCAGCGGCGCCAATTGCGGCACCGACCCCCGCTTCAAATTCCGCGCGCAGACGATCACTGCGGGCAGTGCGAGCAGCTGGACGTACTTCGACGTGCTCGGCCGCCCGGTGATGACCGTCGCGCAGGCGTTCGACAGCAATCCGACCACCCAGCAGTTCACGGCCACGTGCGCGTTCACCGACGCGCACAACCGGCCGACGTACCAGTCCGAGCCGTTCTTCCTCAACGCCACCGTATCGGGCGACGGCAGCCCCACGATCAGCGGCGCGGCCTGCGGCGGCGCGAGCTACGCGACGACCACGGCCTACGACGTGCTCGGCCGCGCGCTCACCGTGACGACGCCGGACGGCACCACGACGAACCAGTATGTCGGCCTGAGCACGTTCGTCACCAACGCCCGCGGCTACAGCGGGGAGACGATCGTCAACCCGATGGGCGAGGCGGTGCAGACGCTCGATCCGGGCACGGTCAACGGCGAGGGTTTCCGGGTTGGCGGCGCAAGCGTCCATCAGGGCGCTGCCGCGCGTGACGGCGGTGCCGCCGTGGACCTCCTTGAGCGTCGCGATCGGCGGGTCGAGGAAGTGAAATGCGTCGTGACCTCTGTCCGTTGTGCGTCTGCGGCAGGGGTGCGAGCGTGTCAGCACCCGCCGGATGCAGGTGGCTGGTCGATTGCGGCGAATCGGCGTCTGCGGAACGGCGCGGTCAGCAAGACTTATTTGCGACATTGTATAATCCCGGTTTTGCCGCAGTCATTGGGTCTGTCAATCCAACTGTGTAACTGCGGTTATGGATCATACGTTGACGGGCACGCGCTCTTCGCAACAGCCGTACCCTGACGTCTCGTCCGTCGCCTTGGCTGGCTGGCGTTCGATTTCCTTCGTCAAGGGACAACGTAGTTGCTGCTTCCATGCGCGGGACGACGCGCCAGCCTTCATCCGCGCAGCAGTCGGCCAAGTGACGCACTTGTATTCAAGCGCTAGAAAGCCGCTACAGGGACAGCTTCACAAAGTCACATCGCATCGATGTCCCCCAGCGCAATGATGAGCCGGCGCGCGCGCTTGTCCGGCTTGGTCGGCGGCTTGGCGTAACCGTGACGTTCAAGCCGGCGACGCTCCGCCGCTTCGGCACGCGCGTTGCGGCTGGCTTCGGTTTCGCGATAGAGCGACTGCACCTGTGCGGCGGAACCGCGCTGGTCGCCGAGCGCGGCGACATCCACCTCGAAACGTTCTTCGCCGCGCGCGATGGCCAGGCGATCGCCGACATGCACCGGCTTCGATGGTTTGCCCGCGACCTGGTTCACTTCCACCTTGCCGCCTTCGATCGCCTTCTTCGCCAGCGCACGCGTCTTGAAGAAGCGCGCGGCCCAGAGCCACAGGTCGAGCCGCGCCGATTCCGACGCTGCTGACGCAATTCCGACGTCCCGAGACTTCGTTCCCGAATTTGCCATGCTTTCGCCATGCCGAGCCAATGCACATTCTATCGAAGCGAGCGAGAATCGCGCACTTCACCACTCAGCCCATTGCGACATGTCCTGCCTTCCCTTTTTGCATCGTACGTCCGCCGCAGCGGCCCTTGTGGCCGGCACGCTCGTCCACGCGACCGATCCGCAGGCCCTCTTGACCCGGCCGATGCCCGGCAAGCCGGAGTGGACCCGCGCGCATGTGCCGATCCGCATCTACGGCAACACCTACTACGTCGGCAGCTACGGCATCAGCGCCGTGCTCGTGGACACAGGGGCGGGTCTGATCCTGCTCGACGTCGGCCTGCCGCAATCGGCGCCGCAGGTCGAGGCCAACATCGCCAAGCTCGGATTCAAGCTCGCCGACGTCAAGTACGTGCTCAACTCGCACGCGCACTTCGATCATGCCGGCGGCATCGCCGCGCTCGTGCGCGACAGCGGCGCGACGGCGATCGCCAGCCCGTCGGGCGCAACGGCGCTGCGCGCGGGCCATGTCGTCGCCGACGACCCGCAGGCGTCGGACGTGGCGAACGCCGCCTTCCCCGCCGCCGCACGCGTGCGCGAGATCGCCGACGGCGAAGCCGTGCGCCTCGGCGACACGGCGATCACCGCGCATTTCACGCCTGGGCACACGCCGGGCAGCACGACCTGGACGTGGAAATCCTGCGAAAACGGCAAGTGCCTCGACGTGGTCTATTCCGACAGCCTCTCGGCCTTCGCTTCCGACGGATTCCATTTCCTCGCCGACGCGACGCACGGCGATCTCACCGCATCGTTCCGCAAGAGCATCCGCACGGTCGCCAGCCTTCCCTGCGACATCCTCGTCTCCACGCATCCCGACGCCTCGGGTGCCGACGAGCGGCTGGCGAAACTTGCCGTGCGGCGCGAACCGAATCCGATGATCGATGCGCAAGCCTGCCGCCGCTTCGCCGCGAAGTTCGAGAAGATGCTCGACGAGCGCATCGCCGACGAAAACAAAGCAGCGCAAGCGCACTGATCGTGCGCGACCCGCTCAGGGCTTCGGCACGAATCCGTCCGGCACCGGAATGCTCGCAAACGCGCGCTTGAGGCCTTCGTTCCACAGCGCCCCAAGTTCGCGGAAATACGGATCGGTGTCCTCGATGCGGTGCTGATCGCGCGCATCGAGGCTGTCGGCCGGATAGACGAGCAGGTCGATCGGCAGGCCGACCGAGATGTTCGAACGCATCGTCGAGTCGAACGAGACCAGGGTCAGCTTGATCGCGTCGGCAAGCGGCAGCGCGGGCGAGATCACGCGATCGATCACCGGTTTGCCGTACTTGATCTCGCCGTTCTGGAAGAAGGGCGCCTCGCTCGAGGATTCGATGAAGTTGCCCTCGGCGTAGACCAGGAACAGGCGCGGCGCCTCGCCCGCGATCTGGCCGCCTACGATGAAGCTCGCCGCGGAATCGACGTTCTGCGCACGCAGGTATTCGCCGTCGCGCTGGCGCACCTCGCGCAGCGTGTTGCCGATCAGTTCGGCGGCGGCGTGCAGCGACGTCACCGAGAAAATGTTCGGAGCGTCCGGGTTTTCCTTCGCGGCGCGCTCGATCTGGTTGATCGCGTTCTGCGTGATCGACAGGTTGCCGGCCGACAGCGCGACGATGACGCGCTCGCCCTTCTTCGCGAACACGTGCATCTTGTCGACGCGGGAAATGTTGTCGACGCCGGCGTTGGTGCGCGTGTCGGACGCGAACACCAGGCCCGCATCGAGCTTCATGGCAACGCAATAGGTCATAGGGGTGCATTCTATCTTCCCTTCTCCCGCCGGGAGAAGGTGCCCGCAGGGCGGATGAGGGAGAGGCATCGCAATTTCGATGTGGCGTACATCCGTGCAAGGCTTTTCCTAATCCGGCGCTGTCGCGCCACCTTCCCCCAGTGGGGAAGGAAAACAACGGCGCGTTCGATTCAACCTTGGCTCTGCACCTGCACCTGCCCGACGATTTCCGGCGTCAGCAGAAAATGCCGGTTGATCTGCTGCGCCAATGCGAACAGGCGCGTCATCACGCGCTGCAGCCAGACTTCCATGCCCTGCGCGAGCACGTCGTCGATGCAGCCGTAGCGCGTTTCGGCCATCAGCGCGCCGGCCTGGCGCACGACCTCGTGGTTGCCCGGACCTGCGAGCGCGATCAGGGTCTTGTGCACGACCTCGGTGCAGGTGGCGAGCGAGCGCGGGGAATCGTGGTTGAGGATCATCAGTTCCGCCACGCGCTCGGGCGCGATCGTCTCGCGATAGTGGCGGCGATAGGTTTCCATCGCCGACAGCGCGTGCAGCAGCGCGCTCCACTGGTAGTAGCCGACCGCGGAGCGCGCGTCGCCCGCCTCGGCGGTCGACGGTCCCGAGTACTTCACGTCCATCAGGCGCACGCCCCAGTCGGCGCGCTCGAGGAACGTGCCGAGCTGCAGGTAGTGGTAGGCCGCGTCGCGCCCCATCGTACCGACGGTCATGCCGCGGAACGAGGCCGAGCGCGTCTTCACCCATTCGACGAAACGCGGCACGCCTTCGTCCTCGAAACGCTCGGCGCTGAGCTTGCGCATCTCCAGCCACGAGGTGTTGAGGTCCTCGTACATCTCCAGCGTGATCGCGCCGCGCTGCGCGCGCGCCGACTCGCGCGCGGCGCGGATGCACGAGTAGATCGACGACGGATTGGTCGCATCGAGGCAGAGGTAGCGCAGCACCTTCTGCGCGACGATCGGGCCGTTGAGGTGCGAGTACTCCTGCACGAGGCCGAGCGCGTCGAGCGCGCGGCGCCAGGTGCCGGCATCGTGGCGCCACGGATCGAGCCGTTCGGGCAGCAGCGCGATGCGGTGGGTCACGTCGATCAGGCGCGCGGTGTTCTCGGCGCGCTCGATATGGCGCGAGGTCCAGTACAGGTCGTTGGCGGTACGACAAAGCATTTGGTTCGCTACCTCTTCTTTGCCGTCATTCCCGCAAAAGCGGGAATCCATTTTGATCTTTCTCTTGTTGCGAAAAGCATTAAAAGAAGAAACTGGATTCCCGCTTTCGCGGGAATGACGACGAAAAATCAATCAACCTTCCAGCACCCACGTGTCCTTCGTCCCGCCGCCCTGCGAGGAATTGACCACGAGCGAACCCTCGGCTAGCGCCACGCGCGTCAGGCCGCCGGGAACGATGTGAATCTCCTTGCCGCTGAGCACGTAGGGCCGGAAATCCACATGCCGCGGCGCAAGCCCGCTGGCCACGTAGGTCGGGCACGAGGACAGCGCCAGCGTCGGCTGGGCAATGTACTTCGACGGCTCGGCGAGGATGCGCTCGCGGAATTCGGCGATCTGCGCCTTCGTCGACGCCGGCCCGACGAGCATGCCGTAGCCGCCCGCGCCGTGGACTTCCTTGACGACGAGTTCGGGCAGATGGTCGAGCGCGTAGGCGAGGTCGTCGGCATCGCGCAATTTATACGTTTGGACATTGTATAAAATGGGCTCTTCGCCGAGATAGAAGCGGATCATCTCGGGCACGTAGGGATAGACCGACTTGTCGTCGGCGATGCCCGCGCCGATCGCGTTCGCGAGCGTCACCCGCCCGGCCTTGTAGGCCGCGAAGATGCCCGGCACGCCGAGCATCGAGTCGGGGTTGAATACGGTCGGATCGAGGAAGTCGTCGTTGATGCGCCGGTAGATCACGTGCACGCGCTGCGGGCCCTGCGTGGTGCGCATGTAGACGGTGTCGTCGCGCACGAACAGATCCTGGCCCTCGACGAGCTCGACGCCCATCTGCTGGGCGAGGAAGGCGTGCTCGAAATACGCCGAGTTGTGGAAGCCCGGGGTGAGCACGGCCACGGCCGGCTCGTCCACGCCTTCGGGCGCGACCGAGCGCAGCACGTCGTGCAGGCGGTCGGGATAGTGCTCGACGGGCGCGACGGCGTGCATCGCGAACAGTTCGGGGAACAGGCGCATCATCATGCGCCGGTTCTCGATCATGTACGACACGCCAGAAGGGACGCGCAGGTTGTCCTCGAGCACGTAGTACTCGCCGGCGCCGGCGCGCACGATGTCGACGCCGGAGATGTGCGAGTAGATGCCGCCGGGCACGTCCATGCCGCGCATCACCGGCTTGTACTCGGCGTTGTTGAGGATCAGGTCGCTCGGCACCTTGCCCGCGGCAAGGATTTCCTGGCCGTGGTAGACGTCGTTGAGGAACAGGTTCAGCGCCTTGACGCGCTGGCGCAGGCCGGCATCGAGCATGCGCCATTCCTCGCGCGGGATGATGCGCGGCACGATGTCGAACGGGATCAGGCGTTCGGCGCCTTCCTTCTCGCCGTACACGGCGAACGTGATGCCGACGCGGTGGAACAGCACCTCGGCTTCGCGGCGTTTCTGCTCGAGCCGCTCCGGCAACGTGGCGCGAAGCCAGCGGTCGAAGGCGCCGTAGTGCGGCCGCGCCGCGCCTCCCGTATCGAGCATCTCGTCGTAGCTGACCGGCATGCGATTCCTCAGTGTTGCACAGGAACGCCGCGTCCCCCTTCGTTGCGCGGGGACACGTCGGTTATCGCACTGCAACAAACTATCCGCCGTTCGTCAAGCGGCAAACCACAAAAAAATCCGCGCAGCGCCCGCGTTGCACATGACGCGCAAGGCGGACGCGATACGACTCAGTCGTCGCCGCGAACCTCGGCCGCCGCGCGCTTGAGGATTTCGGCGATGCGCCTGGCTTCCTTCGCCCCGGCGTGGCGCTTGTCGCGCAGCGCGGCTTTTAGCTCGCGCCGCGCAAGCCACGCGTCGCGCCAGATGCCGCCGCGCGGGTCCTCGTCGTCGTGCGCGGAGAAAATCTCGCGCACGCGCCCCATCTTGGCGCCGATGCGCGCGAGCTGGTCGAGCATTGCGTCGGCGCTCTCGCGGTTGTCGTCCAGATACTGGCGCCCCGGGTCGGTGATCGAATACAGCTTCTTCGCCCCTTCCGCGGCGACGTTGGCATAGCCGACTTCTTCGAGCCAAGTCAGCGCGGGATAGACCATGCCGGGGCTGGGCGTGTAGAAGCCGCCGGAGCGCTCTTCGAGCGCCTTGATCAGCTCATAGCCATGGCTGGGTTGCTCGGCGAGCAGCGCCAGCAGGACGAGCTGCAGTTCGCCCGAGGCGAGCTTGCGCCCGGTGCGGAAGCCGCCGCCGCCGAGGCCGCGGCCACCGAAGAAGCCGCCGCCGAAATGGTCGAAGCCGTGCCGGCCGCGCTCGCGGCCGATGCAGACAGACTCGCCGATCTCGTCCGCGAAGCGACGCAACCGATTGTGAAAACCGGGGTGGAAATACGTATGCATGGAAGTTCTCCTGATTATCGTCAGCTATATCTTACGATATATTTAAGCGATGTCAATACGTCGTGTGCGAACCCATCCGGACGCCATGTCGTGCGACAATGCGGCACTATGGATTCCCCCCATCCGTCCGCCGTCGAGCCCGTCCGCGGCGAACCCTACTCCGCCCCCATCCTCGACGCCCGCGCCAAGCGCAGCCTGCTCTGGCTGATCGCATTCTCGTTCTTCATGCAGATGCTGGACTCGACGATCGTCAACACGGCGGCCCCGAGCATCGCCGCCGCGCTCGGCGTGATGCCGCTGTCGATCAAGACCGCGCTGATCAGCTATACGCTGAGCCTCGCCGTTTTCATCCCGCTCAGTTCGTGGCTGGCCGATCGTTTCGGCACGCGCAATATCTTCTGGGCGGCCATCGCGATCTTCACCGCGGGCTCGCTCGCCTGCGGACTCGCCACCAACCTGCCGATGCTCGTCGCCTCGCGCGTCGTGCAGGGTTTCGGCGGGGCGATGATGATGCCGGTCGGGCGGCTGGCGATCCTGCGCAGCTTTTCGAAGGCGGAATTCGTCGGCGCGATGGCGTTCGCGACGATTCCCGGCCTGATCGGTCCCGCGATCGGCCCGTTCCTCGGCGGCCTGTTCTCGACCTTCCTGTCCTGGCGCATGATCTTCTTCGTCAACCTGCCGTTCGGCCTCGCCGGGCTGTGGATGACGCGGCGGCACATGCCGGACTACCGCGCCGTGGAACACACGCCGCTCGACCTTGCCGGTTTCCTGCTGTTCGGCCTCGGTGTCGGCGGCCTGTCGTGGGCGCTGGAACAGGTGATCGAGGCGCGCTATGTGCAGACTTTGTCGATCGGGCTGCCCGCGATCGCGTTGCTCGTGCTCTACGCCCGTCGCAGCCTGCGCCTCGCCCATCCCATCGTCGATCTGCGCCTGCTGCGCGTCCCGAGCTTCCGCATCGGCATCAATGGCAGCTTCACCACGCGCCTCGGCGTCGGCGGCGTCTATTTCCTGCTGACGCTGCTGTTCCAGATCGGCTTCGGCCATTCGCCGGTCGTGGCGGGTCTGCTGCAGACGCCGCAGGCGGTCGCGATGCTGTCGACGCGTTTCTTCGTCGCCTCGATCATCCGCCACTTCGGCTATCGCCGCGTGCTGATCGTCAACACCGTGCTCGCCGGCCTGATGATCCTTTCGTTCGCGGCGTTCGACGCGACCACGCCGGTCTGGCGCCTGTGCACACAGGTGTTCGTATTCGGCGCGGTGATGTCGATCCAGTACACCGCGGTGAACACGCTCGGCTTCGTCGACCTCACGACCGCGCAGGCGAGCATGGGCTCGTCGATGTCGAGCACCGCGCAGAACCTGTCGATCAGCTTCGGCGTCGCCTTCGGCTCGCTGCTGATGGCCTGCTTTCTGCCCGCGAGCGGCGGTGACGCCTACGTCGGCGCGTTCCACGCCACCGTGATCATCCTCGGCCTCGTCACGATCCTATCGTCCGCCGTCTTCTACCGCGTGCCGCGGTCGGCGGCGGCATAGGGCGTAGCGGCGCGACTTTCGCGCACCTTTGCGCGAAAGAAGTGAAACCCGAAAGACGAACTGAAAACGGGAACACTACATGCGACGCTGGCCCAACTTGGCATCGCGAAGAACGAACTGTAGGAGAAAGCGCAATGCAATCCTTTACCTATCCATTCCGCTTCGAGGCCGACATGGACGATGGCGGCTTCGTGGTGACGTGCCGCGACCTGCCGGAGGCGATCACGCAGGGCGAGTCGATTGAAGATGCCCGCAGCGAAGCCGCGGATTGCCTGGATGAGGCGTTGTACGCCCTCATCGCCTCAGGCGAGAAGATTCCGGCGCCCAGCCGTGGGCGTCAAACGCGCTTGGCCATGGCGAACGGCTCGCGCGGCATCGGCGCTTCGCCCGCGGCGGGCGGCTCGACGCGGGTGCGGCCGAGCGTGATGTTCTTCGCCGCGCGCACTTCGCGGTTGGAATAGGTCCAGATCTCGCCCGTGGCGGTGATGAACACGGTCCAGTGGAGATCGCTTTCCGGGCCGTAGTCGATGAGCACGTGCGCCAATCCCTCGCCTTTCGGCGTCAGCAGCGGGATCGGCGGATTCAGTTGCAGCAGACCGCACATGCCTGTGCCCTCCGTGTCGTCGTCATTGAAACCTCAAGGCAGCGTGCGCAGGCCCGGTTCGCGCGGCCACTGGCGCGTGCGCGCGGCCTTGACGAAGGCGGCGGGCTGCGCCGCGTCGACCACGCCGGCGTCCGCCTTCACCGCGGCGGCGTCGAGCACGGGGCCGGCGCCGCCATCGTGCGCGATCGCCTTGAGATGGCCGAACGCGTCGCGCACCCAGTCCACCGCGCAAGCTTCCTTGGCCAGGCGCTTGCCCGCAGCGGAAGAAAGCACGAGCGCGACCGCGTCGAACACCACCGACGGCGTGCCGGCGAGTTGCCCGTCCGCGGCGAGAACGCGCCCGTTGGCGAGCTTGGCGCCGCCGATCTTCGGCGCCACGATCTTGACCTTGCCGCCGTCGCCTTCGATCGCCTTGCGCAGCGCCGCCACCGCGCCGCCTTCGCTGCCGTCGTCGACGAGGATGCCGACGCAGCGGCCTTGCAGCGTGCGCTTGGCCTTGCCGATGATCTGCAGCGCGGGCGATGGCGGCATGTCGATCGGCTTGACCGCGGCCGGCGGCGCCGGCGGCAGCGCGGCCATGCCGAGGCCCGCGGCGACGCGCTTGGCGAGGTCGCCGTCGACGTGGCGCAGATGGCCGACCACCGCCTCGCGCACATGCGGCGTCTCCACCTTCGACAACTCGAACACCAGCGCCGAGGCGATGTGCGCCTGCTCCGGCGCGGTCTGGCTGCGGTAGAACAGCCGCGCCTGGCTGTAGTGGTCGGCGAAGCTCTCCGCGCGCACGCGGCCCTTGGCGCCGTCGTCGGCGCGCTGCGCATAGCTGCGGAAACCGTCGGGCGTTTCGCGCGGGCTGTCCGCCTGCAGCGAACTCGGTTCGTAGTTGACGCGGCCCTTGGGTACGTGCACCTGCATGTGGCCGTCGCGCTGCAGGTTGGCGAACGGACACTTCGGCGCGTTGATCGGAATCTGATGGAAGTTCGGCGAGCCGAGCCGCGAGAGCTGCGTGTCGAGATAGGAGAACAAGCGCCCCTGCAACAGCGGATCGTTGCTGAAGTCGATGCCCGGCACGATGTTGGCCGGGCAGAACGCCACCTGCTCGGTCTCGGCGAAGAAGTTGTCCGGCCAGCGGTCGAGCACCATGCGGCCGACGATCTGCAGCGGAACCAGCTCTTCCGGAATCAGCTTGGTCGGATCGAGATGGTCGAACGGAAATTTCTCGGCGTCCTTCTCGGTGAACAACTGCACGCCGAATTCCCATTCCGGATAGTCGCCGCCCTGGATCGCCTCGAACAGGTCGCGGCGGTGGAAGTCCGGATCGGCGCCGGCAATCTTCACCGCCTCGTCCCACACGGTCGATTGCAGGCCGAGCTTGGGCCGCCAGTGGAACTTGACGAAGGTGGACTCGCCCTTGGCGTCGATGAGCCGGAAGCTGTGGATGCCGAAACCTTCCACCATGCGCAGCGAGCGCGGAATCGCGCGGTCGCTCATCGCCCACATGATCATATGCATCGATTCGGGCGTAAGCGAGATGAAATCCCAGAACGTGTCGTGCGCGCTGGCCGCCTGCGGGAAGCCGCGGTCGGGCTCCATCTTCACCGAATGCACGAGGTCGGGGAACTTGATCGCGTCCTGGATGAAGAACACCGGGATGTTGTTGCCGACCAGATCCCAGTTGCCCTCCTGGGTGTAGAACTTCACCGCGAAGCCGCGCACGTCGCGCGGCGTGTCCACCGAACCGGCGCCGCCCGCGACGGTGGAGAAGCGCACGAACACCGGCGTCTTCCTGCCCGTCTCGGTGAGGATCTTCGCGGTGGTGTATTTGCCGAGCGAACGCGTCAGCTCGAAATACCCGTGCGCGGCCGAACCGCGCGCGTGCACGATGCGCTCCGGAATGCGCTCGTGATCGAAATGTGTGATCTTCTCGCGCAGCACGAAATCTTCGAGCAGCGTCGGCCCGCGCGGCGTCGGGCGCAGCGAGTTCTGGTTGTCGGATACGGGAATGCCCTGATTCGTGGTCAGAGCGGGATGCTTGGCGGCGGCGGACTGATGCAGCTCGTCGCCTTCGCCGCGATATTCCATCTTGCCCGCGCCGTTCCGTTTTGGACTGCGCGCAGAAATGGACTTCGCCATGATCGCCTCCGTTGATCTTGCCTGGCAATAAAGCGGGGTGTTCCGTAGGTTGATCGAATGTACGCCGCGCTTTATTAAAAAATCGATGGTTTGGCGTGTATTTCTTGTTACGGCGCGGCCATGTGCGGCCGCACCATGGCGCACGGGCATGAACGATGCATCGCAGGCGAAGCGGCCAGCCGTACTTCAGGGTGCGACAGGGTTTGATACGATGCTCCCGCTCACCACGCCGGGAGCGATCCGGCTCCTGCCTCGCGATGCCTCATGCTCGTCCGTTTCTCCGCCAATCACACGCACTTGTATCCGGGAGCGATCCTGCGCCGCCTGGACGATACGGACGAATCACGCCTCTCACCGGGCGACGAAGTGCTGGTGGAGTTTAGCGAAGGCGTACTCGCATCCGGGCAAGTGCTCGAGGCCGATAACGACGCGGTCGTGTTGCAGATGCCGACCTATCGCACCCAGCGGCGCACCGACGTCGCGGCGCGCACATGGCGCCTCGTTGCTGCGGAAGAGCCGGGACTGATGCGGGTGCATCGCCGCTTGCTCTCGGCATAAGTCGATAGATCTCGACTACAGATCTAGTCGCCGTTACAAGCGGTACTGGCCTCCCTCGGAATATCAAGCTGCACCTCTATCTTGCGCCAGCACATGTACTGTTCACGCTTAAAGATCGAGGTACTCGTAGCGTTTCTGCCGGAAGTGGAGCCAACCGATATTCCTTCTGAAAATGAAAGCTCAATCCCGAAGCTCTCATAGATATATTTAATTAACGCTGCTCTTTTCTCTGAGATACCTATCGAACCATTCGGTCATTCTGTCAATCATATCACGCATGTCCTCAGTGCCCGAGATGCTGTGCCCTTCGCCGGAGTATTTAATATAAGTTGCTTCCTTTCCTAGCCGGCGCAAAGACAAGTACACCTCGTCAGACTCATGAGCCGCAACTGCGGTATCCGCGGTACCTTGGATAAGAAGAACTGGCGTGGTAACACGGTCCAAGAAAAAAAGAGGAGAGTTGGCAATATACCTATCTCGAACACTCCAAAGGCTTCCCCCCATACGCCCCTGCGCGCCTTCGACCCATCCAATCCGCCATCCGACGCCCGCCGGCGACATGCCACCGTAGCTTTCAATCAAATTTCCTATGCCTGCCGAAACTACGGCAGCCCGAAATCGACCGCTTTGCACCAATACCGAAAGAACACCATATCCGCCATAGCTATGCCCCATGATTCCGAGTCGTTCCGGATCTGCAACTTTCTCCGAAATGAGCTTATCAACGCCAGGGAGCAAGCTAGCCGCTATGTCACTCATTGGAGTTCCAACTCGCGCTTCCGTATCAGCATAGAGAACCGCATAACCGCGAGTCGCGAACATGTGCAAATTTTCGTATGGCAGCGTTAGAGAATTAATACCACGCAATCCAAACGTGTTTAGCGTGTTTACACTTGTCCAACCGGGACTATCATGTGAACCGCCGTATATCTTTACAATTAGAGGATATGGCTTACCTGCAACATAACCTGGAGGTAACAGCAATGCGCCATCCATTATCCCGCCACTGGGTGCGGTCCATCTTATATGTTGACTTGATCCAAAATCATAATGGTTCAATTCTTTATTTAACGACGTCAATTGCCGCCTATGCTGCAATTTGGAATTGCTTACCCAAAGTTGGGGGCCATAATCTGAGGCTTCCTGCGCGAATACAAACACTCTTCCATTATTACTCAACTGTCCGAGCCCATCGAGCGCAACACGGTCTTCATACACTATTTCCAAACGATCATTACTCTTATCGAATAGTCCAAACCCCGCCTTATCTGTGAGGCTATTATAGGTTTGAACAACTATATTTTTGGCACTCCTATCTGATCTAGCCGCATCATTAGTAGCCAAGAGAGCGGAAATCGTGGCATGAGTAGAACTAACGATGGACGCAGTTGCAGCACCTCGTATGTCTATCCTCCATAGTGTCTTTTTCGTACCCCCAATAAGCGCTAATATCTCCGTTGAAGATCGCCATACTGGAGCATCAAGAACGTTACTTGGAACATCAGCTTCCAATAGTGCGGAATGCAAATCACCGCCAATATGCTTTGTGAAGCCATTTCTGACATCAATAACAAAACACTCGTGGAGCGTGTCCATTCCAGAGTCAAATATTGCAATTTTATTTGAATCCGGCGACCAGCTGAAACGCAATGGAGAGGCCCACTGCACGAGTTTTGGATTCAGTACTTGCACGAGGTGTGTAGTCAAATTCACCGTCTTAAGTGCAACAAAAATCCGAGGTGCACTAGATGCACTTAATGGAAGTAAGTCCGTATAAGCGACGTTCTGGCCATCTGGAGAGACCTTGAAACTCATTAGATGGGTATTTGTCGAAACTCGAACATAATTCCGCGTATTTGTATCCACCGCAACTAGGTCGCCCTCATATAAATCAAGAACGCTTGATTCCTGCTTTGTGTCATCCGTGCTATAAACACTTACACTCGATTCATTATTGCGTGCTTTGCCTGCAAGTTTCTCTATAGAAGGCGAGATTGATACGCCGGACGACAAGGCCGGAACAATTATGGTCTTCCCATTCAAGAGCCACTGAGGGCGAAAATAATCAACAAGAGATAATGGAGTGGTTCTTGGAATTACATCAGGAATGGTGACCAAATCACCATTTGTGGCATCCCATACTCACAAACGAGCATCGTCCCCAGACCCGACAACATAAGTTAGCTTTCGACCGTCCGGAGACCAAATTGGATTCGAGATGCTAGATTCCGACGAATCGATAATCGTCTCATTACCATCTCTGATGTCAATGAACCGCCCCGGGTTTGTCGGAGGCTCCCACTCTTGAGAGGATGGAGCAATGACAAACACGAAGTATTCTGCGGAAGTGAGAGAGCGAGCGGTGCGGATGGTGCGCGAGCACCAAGCCGAATACGGCTCGGAATGGGCGACGATCGCCTCGGTGGCCGGCAAGCTGGGCTGCACGTCGGAGACGTTGCGGCGCTGGGTGCGGCAGGCGCAGGTCGATGAAGGCCGGCGCGAGGGGTTGAGTACGTCCGAGCGTGATCGGCTCAAGGCGCAGGAGCGAGAGATTCGCGAACTGCGCCAAGCGAACGAGATCTTGCGCAAGGCGTCGGCGTATTTTGCCCAGGCGGAGCTCGACCGCCGATTCAAGCCATGATCGCGTTCATCGACGATCACCGAGCCATCCATGGAGTCGAGCCGATCTGCCGCGTGCTGCCGATCGCTCCGTCGACGTACCGCCGCCACGCGCGGGAACGTCGCCATCCGGATCGACGTTCGGCGCGGGCGCGTCGTGACGACGACCTGTGTCAGGCGATCCGGCGCGTCTACGCCGAGAACCTGCAGGTGTACGGCGCGCGCAAGGTATGGCGGCAATTACTGCGTGAGGGCGTGCGCGTGGCGCGCTGCACGGTCGAGCGGCTGATGCGCAGGCTGGGCCTGCAAGGCGTGATCCGCGGCAAGCCGGTAAAGACCACAGTCAGCGACAAGGCCACGCCGTGCCCGCTGGATCGCGTCAACCGGCAGTTCCACGCCGACCGTCCGAACGCGCTGTGGGTCAGCGACTTCACCTACGTGTCGACGTGGGCGGGCTTCGTCTACGTGGCCTTCGTGATCGACGTGTTCGCGCGCCGCATCGTCGGCTGGAAGGTGTCGCGATCGGCGCGCACGGACTTCGTGCTCGACGCGCTGGAGCAGGCGCTGCACGATCGACGACCGGTGCAGCAAGCCCTGATCCACCACTCCGACCGCGGCGTGCAGTACGTGTCGATCCGCTACACCGAGCGGCTGGCGCTGGCCGGCATCGAACCGTCGGTCGGCCGCGTGGGCGACTCCTACGACAACGCGCTGGCCGAGACGATCAACGGGCTGTACAAGGCCGAGGTCATCCACCGCCGATCCTGGCCGAACCTGGAAGCCGTGGAAATGGCGACGCTGGCGTGGGTGAACTGGTTCAACCACCACCGCCTACTCTCCTCGATCGGACACCGACCGCCGGCGGAAGCCGAAGCGATATATCATCAGCAACAGCAACACCGTGAGATGCCGATGGCGGCTTGACTCACACCAACCAGCCTCCGACGTTCCCGGGGCGGTTCATCAATTACACGTAATTTATTTTTGAGAAACCTGAATCGAGAATCGTCGCCTTCAGGTAGGTACCCTTCTTTGGGAAGATTTGTCAGTAACGCAACACGGTCACCAAGTGGCGACAACGCATAAGATGCAATAGTTTCAAAATGCTGAAGAGCAGACCAAGTCACCGGTCTGACAGTCCTTGAATCGACTTCTAACCCATAACACTCAACTGAGAAAAATAGAGTATATGAAAATGCAAGAATTGATATTTTTAGAAAATAAAAACGCGCAACGGATAATTTCAGCATAATTATTTACTTACCAAGAAATCGAGCATTGCATATAGATCATTCTCCCCAATGCATTTGCATTAGCTCCGTCAAAGTTGACATTAAATATTGGATTATATAGGAATGGTGGATTGCGATTTGTAAAATTATTAATCCCCGCCATTAAAGTAGCACTACCTTGCCCACCGAATACTCCTTCCCATTTATATCTGGCATTAGCGTCAAATGTCGCCCAAGATGCGACAGGGATATTCAATCCTGATCTATTATCAGAATACGAGTCCACGTAATTACCGTACAATCCAATTGATATTTGTCCACGAGAATATATAAGCCTCGATCTAATTTTTAGATCAATCGGGTTAAATGGAGTATTCAGCAGGCTAGTCAACGGAGTTAGAGAGGAAAACCGATTTTCAAATTTGATTATTTTTGTTGTCGTCCCCCCAGCTTCCACGTCACCACCAAATGTCGAGAATCTCCATGATAGATCTAGATCTATACCGCTGGTTTTGACTACAGATAGATTATTTTCCCTGTAATCAACGAGCGCATCTATTGTTGCCAGATTAATCCCGAACGGATTAATAAACCCCGGAGTTTGCGAAATCTGCTGGATAATTCCGATAGCTGGATTTCTCTGTACTATCTTAGGCCCGAGAATTGTTTCATTTTCTAGCGCGTACAAATAAGTTATTAATCCGGACGGATTAGCAATACGATCACGAAATGTTATGTTGTAATAAGTGCCACCAGCACGAAATCCTGTCGAGCCTTCTGGCGCCCAGTCGAATCCTACGGTCCAGGAACGCGCTTTCTCCGGCCCCAGATTAGGATTACCTCCAAATACAGAGACAGTATTTGTACATGTGGATGTATTTGAGAACGGAAAGCAAGAATAGCTTCCCGAAGCGGGATCATTTAGTGGAAGGACAACCGCTTGCGATGGGATCGGATTCAAATCGCTAAGCAACGGCGCCCTGAACGATGTGCCCGCTGTTCCGCGAAATTTTAGCGTTGGTAGTGGTTGATAGATCAGCCCAAATTGTGGATTGTTAGTGTCACCAAAATCACTGTAATGCTCATATCTGTCTGTAAGGCTCGCTTCTAATATGGCAGAACCATTCGTATCCTTCTGTTCTCCGATGAGCGGAAGCCTAAGTTCAACGAATCCTGCGTAGACTTTTCGAGCAGGCTCAAAACTTGACTTCGTTATGCTGGAAGTGCCGAAGTCCGATTCTAGGTAAGAATATGCCTCGTGCCGAAATTGCGCTCCGATGGCATAAGCAACTGGCCCAGCATAAGTGGAGCCAGTAAGCCGCTCAGCTTAGCATCTGCGGAAAACACGTTAGAATCGATGTCGCGTCCCAAATTTACGACGCTGTTAGTTATTGATTGCTGGAGAGTCTGTGATTTTGCATAAGAACTCGAGACATCAATTGCCGACCCCTCAAACACCTGAATCGTGGCGCCGAATGTGCCCAGGTAATTATGTATGTCAGACGGATATCGCTGGACTTGACCTGAGACGGCTGAATCGACGTAGGTCGTCCTATGTCCGAAGATCCCTTCGGCGAATAGCTCTACGTTATCACCAACCCCCTGCTGCGCATGCGCAAAAACTGATTGCCGCACTTGTTCTGGAAGCAATGAGAAAGGCTGAACTGCATCCTTAGAATAACTTCTATCGAGGGCACTCAAAGGCGTACGGTTATAATATTCGTAATTTATCAAAGCGGACCCGCCCCCCCATGTTCTACCAACGGTCTGTGATATCTGTGTTTCTCGGCTTCCTTCGTCGGACACTGCGCCGTACCGCGCACGAGTTTCTGCGCCGTCGTAATTTGACTTCAGAATGAAATTTATGACCCCACCTACTGCATCTGATCCGTAGATAGATGAGGCACCATCTGTCACAATTTCAATTCTTTCGACTGCCCCTAACGGAATGATTGAAATATCTGTTAATTCGCCGTTTATCCCACCGGGAGCAAGTCGTCTCCCATTGATCAGAACAAGGGTTGCATCGCTACCTAGCCCTCGAAAATTGGGAGCAGCCGCGCTGGTGATGTTTGCGCCCAATCCTGCGACAGCTCCAATAGTATTTTCAGAAGTTCCCGAAAAATTTTGTGGCAATCGCTCAATAAAATCCTGCAAGGTGCCTAGACCAGTTCTATCGATGTCATCACGAGTAAAGACCTGCATTGGAGCCGCCGTGCTATTAACACCGCGTATATTTGTCCCTGTAACAACGACCTCTTCGAACTGAACTGGCTTTGCCTGTGAAACTGATACTGAAGCATTCGCAGCGGGACTCTCTTGACTTTCTTGAACCGGGTGCGAGTCCTGTGAAGACTTCTTCTCGCTTTTTTTGCTGGCAGAATCCTGACCACTTCCCGAAGAAAGAGGATCCCCCTTCACGCCAGCTACCGGCCCCGCCGCGGGGGCCTTCTTCACCACAATCACATTGTTCGCGGTGAACTCGAATTCGAGTCCAGTCCCTTTCAAAATTTCCGTCAGCGCCTCGCGAGCCGATTTGGTTCCGATCACTCCGCCCGACTTGGCTCCGGCCACGTCCGCTTCGGTGAAAATCAATTGCATGTCCGACTGCGCGGCGAAGGCTTTCAGCGCCTTCGATACCGGCTGCGCGGCAATCTCATATGTTTTCGGTGCAGGATCGGCGGCATGTGCGGCGCTCGCAGCGATGCATATCGCAACCGTGGCCAGAAGCGCCCTTACCCGGTTCGCGCTCTTGTGAATGGCTGACGTCCGGACTCGTTGCTGCATTGATTTTCCCCATTGATTGATCTGCCTCCCGCAGCGAAATTGGTTGTCCTTGAAATATAGGGACAACCGAAGCGACCAACCCCTCAATCGTTTTTTGCAAAAAAAACTGAGAGCAAGAATTCTTCGTGATGCAAGCTAGATCAAAACCGCTCCTCGCCCTGCCCTCTCCCTCGTCGAGCGCGACGGGGGAGAGGGGAATGTAGATGCCGTTGCCGGCGCGCGGCACCGGGCCGGTTATTGGGCGCGCGTCAGCACGATGCGGCGGTTGGCCATGCGGTCGGCACGCAGATGAAAATAGTTTTGCAGGCCTTCGACGAAGAGTTCGTTGCGGCCGGCCTCGAAGCGGCCGCTGATCCGCGCGTCCTTCAGTTCCGGCGCGTCGAGCACGATCTGGGTGGCCGAATAGCGGTTCGCTTCCGCAATGGCCTCCGCGAGCGGGGTGTCGTTGAAATCGAGCTTGCGCGCGCGCCACGCTTCCACGCGCGGGATGTCCGCCGTCCGGCGTTCGGGCGGAGCCTTTGTACCGTAGGACAACTGCTCGCCGGCGGCGAGCGCGATTTCGTCGGGCTTCGCCGTCGCGGCGCCGGGCGGCGGCGCGGAGTCGGCGGGCATGACGGCGACCTTGCCTTCGATCAGCGTCACCGTCACTTTCTCGGCGGTCTTGTATACGTCGAACTGCGTGCCGATGGCGCGCACGGCGCGATCTCCGGCCGTGACGACGAACGGGCGGGCGGGATCTTTCGCGACCTCGAAGTTCGCCTGGCCGGAGACGAGTTCCACGCCGCGGCGCTCCGCGGTGAAATCCACGCGTATCTGCGTGGAGGTGTTCAAGGTGACGACCGATCCGTCCGCCAGCGGCACCGTAAGCTGTTCGCCGATGCCGGTGGCGTAGACGCCGGCCGCGCGATGCTGCATCCAGAACGCGGCGCCGACGGCGAGCAGCACGGCGGCGGCAGCGGCCCAAAGACGTTTTCTGTTGCGCGTGCGCGCGCTCGCGGCGCCGGCCTGCTGCGCGCGGCGGCGGGCGATGGCCCGGTGCTCGCGCAATACTTCCGGAGAACGCTCGATCGCCTTCAGGTCGTCCCAGAATTCGTCGATGGCCTCGAACTCGCGGCGGCGCGCCGGGTCGCCGGCGATCCATGCGCGGAAGCGCACGGCGTCGAGTTCGGACACGTTTTCCGCGCGCAGGCGGGCGTACCAGTCCGCGGCCTCGGCGGCAACGGACTCGCGCGCGGTGGACTTGTTGTCTCGGCTGTCGCTCATCGGGATTCCGCCACTGCCTTGCGCAAATGCGCGAGCGCCTGGCTCACGTATTTCTCGACCATCGATACGGACAAGCCGAGTTCGCGGGCGATCTCGGCATAGCTGCGCTGCTGGAAGCGGTTGAGCACGAACACCTCGCGGCACTTGGGCGCCAGTTGCGTGAGCGCGCCGCGCACGATCGCCAGCTCCTGTTCGGACTTGAGCCGGCGGTAGGCGCTCGGCTGTTCGTCGGCGATCTCGACGTCGTCGATATCGACATTCTGGTCCTCGCCGACGGTGCGGCGGCGCTTGGCCGCGTTGAGCGCGACGTTGTTGGCCACGCGGAACAGATAGGCCCGCGGATGGCGGATTGCCTCCGCCTCGCCCGAGGTGAGGACGCGGCAATAGGTTTCCTGCACGATGTCCGCCACCTCGTCGCGCTCGACGCGGCGGCGCACGAGAAACCGGCGCAGCGCCTCGCTGTACTTGCGGTACAAGGCATCCATCGCAATCCTTCTTCAGCCGTCTTCTGCGCGCGGGCGGCGCGGGCTGCACCCTCGCGCCGCACGATACACCGGCGCCGAACGCAGGTGTACTTCTATATAGACAATCGAGAGGGCCGACCCCTCAATGAGCGGCCGCTCGAAGTTTTCCCGTCCGCGCCGGACGCAGACGCAAAGCCGCGGAACCGGAATGCCGCACCGACCTACTTCGACTTCAGCGCAACTGGCTGTCCTTGCTGCCGCGCCGGTTGTAGCCGCTGAACGCGGCATCGGCCTTGTCGTGTTCCGACTGGCACGCAACGCACAGGCGCACGCCGGGCACGGCCTTGCGCCGCGCCTCGGGAATCGGCGCGTCGCACTCCTCGCAGCGTTTCAAGCTCGGGCCGCGCGACGCGGCGCTGCGGGCGCGCTTGATCGCGTCCGCGACCGTCGCGTCGATCTGATCCTGTACGGCGCCGTCGCCGGTCCAGCCCGTAGCCATCGCTACGACTCCTGCGGCTGCGCTTGCGCGGCGTCGAGGAAATACGCCTCGACCTTGCCGCTGAACTTCAGCGTCATCGGCCGCCCGCGGCGATCGAGCGCGCGCGGCACAGCCATGCGCACCCAGCCCTCGCTGACGCAGTATTCCTCGACCGTGGTCTTTTCCTCGCCGTTGAAGCGGATGCCGATACCTCGCGCGAGCACGGCTTCGTCGAAGAACTTGCTGCGCGGGTCGTTGGAAAGATGGTCGGGAGGCGTGTCGGACATGGCAATGGATTCTCGGCTGGAGTCACATGATAGTCATACCGTCATTCCGGCGAAAGCCGGAATCCAGCGACTTTCCTGTTCGCCCTTCGCAAAAGCGAAAGACACTGGATTCCGGCTTTCGCCGGAATGACCAGCAAAAAGATTTTCCCGCGCGGAAACGGCCGTCAAGAGAAGTGCGCCAGCGTCGCCTGCGCATCGTCCGCAGCGATGTCCCGTTCCCAGTCCTCCATCAGCGCGATCAGCACCAACTTCTCGAACTCGGGCGCGAAGCGCCGCGCGATGGCATCCGGATCGCGCACGCGTTTGCCGTCGGCGATCAGGCCGAAATGCACGCGGCCGTTGTACGAAAGGATCGACAAGCCCATGCCGATCGAGCCCGACTGCGGCACCCAGAACATGAGTTCTTCGACTTCGCAGCCGGCGAGATAGAGCGGCATCTGCGGACCGGGCACGTTGGTCGCGACCGTGCTCGCCTTGCGCGAGAACAGTTCGAGCGCGACGCGCTGGATGGCCGCGGGCGCCATGCCGACCACGGAAAGCAGGCCGAGGGTCAATGCCGCCTGCTTCGACTTCTTCAGCTCGCGCATGTTCGCGGCGACGCGTTCGAGGCGGCGCAGCGGATTCGCCTCGCCGATCGGCAAGTCGAGAAACACCAGGCCGAAATGGTTGCCCAGCTTCTTCGCGTGTTCGAGCGGACGCAGGTTGACCGGCACGGTCGCGCGGATCGTCAGGCCATCGACCTCCTCGCCGACGTCGCGCAGGTGCGCGCGCAACGCGCCCGCGGCGCAGGCGAGCAGCACGTCGTTGACCGTGCAGCCGAGCGCCTTGCCGACGATCTTCACTTCCTCGAGCGGCATCGGCTCGGCCCAGGCGACGCGCTTGGCCTGGCCGAGCGGGCCTTTGAACGCGGTCGGCGGATCGTCGGCCAGGGTCAGCGCGACCGCGAGTTCGCGCGCGATCTCGCCGCAGTCCTTCGCGACGAGTGCGACAACCTCGGGGTTGGCCAGCAACTCGCCGCCCTTCTCCAGCGCCTTCTCGCCGAGCGCGAGCGCCTGCGACAGGCCGGCCCCGGCCGGCGCGAGCAGGCGCCGCAGCACGCTGCCCTGGTCCTTCTTCAGCCAGACCTTGGCCAGTTCCTTGTGCTGCGCAGGCTTCGGGCTCGCGTCGGTCAGCGACAGCAGCACCTGCACGAGCGCCATGCCGTCGGCATAACAGTGATGGATGCGCGCGATCAGCACGCTGCCGCCGGGCTTGCCGTCCGCCGCGTAGTTCTCGACGAGATGGAACTGCCACAGCGGCTTGGCGTGATCGAGCGGCGTCGAGGCGAGTTCGCCGACGAATTTCTCGAGTTCGGATTTGTCGGCCTTGCCGGGCAGCGCGGCCATGCGCGCGTGCCAGTCCAGGTCGAAGCCGGCGTCGGTTTCCCAGTACGCGGAGCCGACCGCCTCGACTGCCTTATGGCGAAAGCGTCGGTAGGCGAGGAAGCGGTCTTCGAGCAGACGTTTCAAGCGCCCGGGATCGAGCCGACCCCTGAAGATCAGCACGCCGGTGATCATCATCAAGTTGGTCGGGCTTTCCATGCGCAGCCACGCCGTATCGACCTTCGACATGGCTTCGCGCGCTCTACTCAATCGGCCGGACATGGATTCCCTCGCGATGGTTTTTGTATGTCATTCCGGCAGGGACTGCCGGAATCCTGCGCCAAGGACGGCACGTTCGGATTTGCCGATGCCTTCACATCCCTGTGACTGGATCCCGGCAGTCCCTGCCGGGATGACGTTTTCCTTGTAGCATCCGGTGTCGCCTGGGAAAAGGCAAACGCAATGCAGCACGGCCACGACATCCTGCTCAGCCTGTTCGTCGTCTTCGCCGCCGCGCAAATCGGCGGCCGGCTGGCGCGCGCGGTCAAACTTCCCGGCGTGATCGGCGAGATCGTCGCGGGCTGCGTCGTCGGCCCGTCACTGCTCGGCTGGGTCGCGCCGTCCGAACCGCTCGAGATGTTGTCCGAGATCGGCGTCGTCCTACTGCTGTTCGCGGTCGGCCTGGAGACGCGCATCGACGAGATGAGGCGCGTCGGCCGCAGCGCGTTTCTCGTCGGCCTGCTCGGCGTGATCGTGCCGTTCCTGCTCGGCTCGCTGTGGGCGCACGGTTCCGGCTACGACTGGGCGAAATCGCTGTTCGTCGCCGCCGCGTTCGTCGCGACGTCAGCCGGCATCACCGCGCGCGTGTTGCAGGAACTCGGCGTGCTCCAGCGCGAGGAGTCGCGCGTCATCCTCGGCGCCGCGGTGATCGACGACATCCTCGCGATGCTGCTGCTCGGCATCGTCACCGCGCTGCAGTCCGGAGAGAACGTGCAGATCGGCAAGCTTGCCGTGGTCCTGGCCGAAGCGGTCGGCTTCGTCGTCGTCATCGGCCTGTTCGGCACGCATCTCGCGCGGCGCACGGGCGCGAAGCTCAAGGCGCGCAAAATCGACCTCCTGCCCTACGCACTTACGCTCTGCCTCGGCCTCGCATTCCTCTCGACGCAATTCGGCCTCGCCGCGATCATCGGCGCATTCCTCGCCGGCATGATCGCCTCGGAAACGCCGCAGCGCGAAAAACTCGAACACGACACGCGGCCGCTGCTCGCGCTGATGACGCCGTTCTTCTTCGTGCTGACCGGCGCGAAGATCGAACTGGGCGAACTCGCTTCGCCCGACGCGCTGCTGACGCTCGCGCTGATCACGGCGATCGCACTGGTCTCGAAACTGATCGGCGGCGGCCTCGGCGCGCTCGCGCTCGGCAGGCGCGGCGCGCTGATCGTCGGAGTCGGCATGATGCCGCGCGGCGAAGTCGGCGTCGTGATTGCCAGCCTCGGCCTCGCCGGCGGCGTGTTCCCGGCGCGCACCTATGCGTTGATCGTGGCGATGTCGCTGCTCACCTCGATCGTCACGCCGCCGCTGCTCGCGCTACTGCTGCGCCGGCGCAACGACGCGACGGCGCGCTGAATGCGGGCAGCCGCCACCGCACTTGCCCGGCGTGCGTGCGCGAGTAAGATACGCAGCATCAGCAGGAGGAGGAAAACACCGTGGCCCAATTGATCGCGTTGTACAACAAGCCGACCGATGTTGCCGCATTCGACGCGCATTACGCGGGCACGCATATCCCGCTCGCGAAGAAGATTCCCGGCCTGCGCCGCTGCCAGATCAGCACGGGCGCGATCGACACGCCGGCCGGCGCGGCGGCGTATCATCTCGTCGCCATCCTCGACTTCGACTCGAAGCAGGCGGTTCTCGACGGGCTCGCCTCGCCCGAGGGCAAGGCCACGGCGGGCGACCTCGCCAATTTTGCTCAGGCCGGCGTCGATCTGCTGATCTTCGATTCGAAGGGCGTCTGATCCCGGCGGTTCAGGTCGCCGCTAGCCTGGCGATCGCCGCGCGCGCGAGTTCGTTGAGATCCTCGCCGCCGTTCGCGACGAAGTGCGCGACGATCCTGCGCCGCATGCGCGGCTCCCAGAAGCGCACGATGTGGTTGAAGATGCCGTCGACCGCGAGCGTGCGGTCCTTTTCGGAATGAAAATAATCGGCGATGTCGTTCGCCATCTTGACGAGGGCGGCCGCGCCGTCGTGGTTTTGCATGATCATGCCGTCCGTTGTCCGAAAACCTCGTGCGCCGGTTGCGCCGCGCTGCGCGCAAGCAGCCTGCGCCCGTGCGCGTAGACGCCGTAGCCATCGGCGCGCGCGAAGCCGACGAGGGTGAGATTCGCCTCGCGCGCCAACGCGATCGCAAGCGCGGTCGGCGCGGAAACCGCGGCAAGGAAACCGATGCCGACCGTCGCCGCCTTCATCACCATCTCGTAGCTGGCGCGGCTGGTGACGACGAGGAAACCCGTGCATGGATCGGTGCCGGCGCGCTGCATCGCGCCGATCAGCTTGTCGAGCGCATTGTGACGGCCGACGTCCTCGCGCAGCAGCGCGATGTGGCCATCGAGGTTCGCCCATGCGGCCGCGTGCACGGCGCCGGTCGCGGCGTTGACGACTTGCAACGACGGCATTTCGCACAGCGCACGACGCAATGCGGCCTCTGCCACGTCGGGCGCTTCGGCTACGGCCGGCGGATGGCGCACGGCGGCGTCGAGCGTCTGCGCGCCGCACAGGCCGCAGCCGGTGCGGCCCGTCAGCTCGCGCACGCGATCCTCGAGCAGCGCGGCATTGGCGGCGGGAATGTCGATGCGCAGCTCGATACCGGCCAGCGCTTCGACGATTTCCACTTTTCCACATTGCGACACGTCGTCGACGATACCTTCGCTCAGCGAGAAACCGCGGGCGAAGTCTTCGAGGTCCGCCGGCGTCGCCATCATGACCGCGTGCGGGCGATCGTTGTAGACGAAGGCGATGGGAATCTCCTCGGCCACCGCGTCGCGCAGGCGCACGGCAACGCCGTTGCGGCGGCGTTCGACTTCGCGCCGGGCGACACCTTCGGGAAATCGGTTTTCGGAATCGCCTTTCAAAAAATTTGGCCCATGCTTCCCTTCTCCCGCCGGGAGAAGGGAAATATGGCTACTTCGTCGCCGCTTCTTGCAACAGCTCCTGTTGCTGCTCGCTGAACGCGCGATAGCGCCGCTGCCAGTCCGAAGGCTGGCTGACGCGCGCGATCTGCACTGCGGTCACCTTGTATTCGGGGCAATTCGTCGCCCAGTCGGAGTTGTCGGTCGTGATCACGTTCGCGCCCGAGAACGGAAAATGGAACGTCGTGTAAACGACGCCGGGCTGCATGCGGTCGCTGACCAGCGTGCGCAGCACGGTCTGCCCCGCGCGGCTCTGGATGCCGACCCATTCTCCGTTCGCGATGCCGCGGTCCTCGGCATCCTGCGGATGGATTTCGAGCACGTCCTCGCTGTGCCACAGGCTGTTCGGCGTGCGCCGCGTCTGCGCGCCGACGTTGTACTGCGACAGGATGCGGCCGGTGGTCAGGATCAACGGATACTTCGCGTTGACCTTTTCCGCCGTCGGCACGTATTCGGTCAGCATGAAACGGCCCTTGCCGCGCACGAATTCGCCGATGTGCATGGTCGGCGTGCCTTGCGGCGCCGCCTCGTCGCACGGCCATTGGATGCTGCCGAGTGCGTCGATCTTGGCGAAACTCACGCCGTGGAAGGTCGGCGTCATGCGCGCGATTTCGTCCATGATCTCGGACGGATGCGCGTAGTTCATCGGGTAGCCCATCGCGTTGGACAGAAGCTGGGTGATCTCCCAGTCCGCATAGCCGCTCTTCGGCCGCATCACCCGGCGCACGCGCGAGATGCGGCGTTCGGCATTGGTGAACGTGCCTTCCTTCTCGAGGAAGGTCGAGCCCGGCAGGAACACGTGGGCGAACTTGGCCGTCTCGTTGAGGAACAGATCCTGCACGACCACGCATTCCATCGCGGTCAGCGCGGCGGTCACGTGCTGCGTGTTCGGATCGGACTGGGCGATGTCTTCGCCCTCGATGTACAGCCCCTTGAACTCGTCGTCGAGCGCGGCCTCGAACATGTTCGGCGACGCGCTTGTAGGCCTTCACGGAGTTCTCGTCCAAAGTGATATTTTCGAGAATGCCTGGGGAGAACTTGCCGCAGCAGACGAGTTCATTGACATCGCGTTGAAGGTCATGGACGGCCCGACGAAAAAACGCTTCGTCGAAGCGGTCAAAAAACAAGGTTACGGCGACGCAACGATTGCCGACCCGACCATGTGCGATGCGGGACTCGCGCGGGCCGGCGTTCAAAATGATGGACTGCAGCCGCAGGCGCGACACGGAAAACTCGACGCCGGTCGTGGTACGCAGATTCACACGGACGGGATAGGCCGCATCGACCGCTGCCTGCAGATGATGATGGGTGACGGCGCTCATGCCGCACCTCCCACGTTCCCCATCCGGCCGCCGCGGCCCTGCCAGCGATGAAGGAAGCCGGAAGCCACGCGCACTCCATTGAGTGCGAGCAGCAGATGATCATCGCCGTCGGACAACGCGGCATCGTCTCGAAGCAGGTTTCGCGTCGCCAGCGCGAGCCGGCACAACGCCTCGTCCACCTCTGTCCAGCAGGTCATCAGCGTATCGTCGAGAGCTTTCATCGCGTCCTTGACGACCTTCGCCTGTTCCGCGGTCAAGTTCTGCTGCGCCCATTCTTGGGTCGCCTGGATCAACCTGCGGGCATGCGGGTGCGTCTGGCCCTGGGTTGCGGGCGCGCCCTGCTGCTGCACTTTGACGGTATAGGCGATGCCGTTGAGGCTGTCGCAGTGGGCGCGTGCTTCTTCCCACGCTTTGTCCGCGTCGGAGAAAGTCCCGACGCACAACTCCCCGACGCGCGCGGCCAGGGTTCCCTGGTGTTGCCGGACGTACACGATTGCCGAGCAGCGGTATTCCTGCGGCTCGTGGTTGGGGAGCGGCGCAAGCGGGACATTCGCGCCTGGTATGGCGAGGGCTTTCTGTTGCGCGGTTGAGGCACGCGCGACCATCGGAGCCGATTGAGCGTTGCCTTTCCGCGGGTTTGATACACTTTTCGCAGCCATGACTGGGTTCCCATGCTTCGTTGTGGTCAGGCCCGGCGGCGTGCTCGTAACACCCCGCCGGGCCGCTTACCGGCACATGCCGGATTCTGTTGGCGGCTCGTTCACCGGCTCGCCTTCTGCTTGAGCGGTACGACGTTCGCGCTGGTGCGCAGCGCGTCCAGGTAAGTGGCCCACGCCTGCATCATCTTCTTGCGCTCGGGCAGGTGCGCCGTGCGGTTGTAGGCGCGCCCGTTCGGGTCTTTGACAGCGTGCGCCAACTGGTGCTCGATGTAGTCGGGATGAAAGCCGAGCACCTCGTCGAGGATCGTGCGCGCCATCGCGCGGAAGCCGTGGCCGGTCATCGTCTCGCTGTCAAAGCCCATCGTGCGCAACGCGATATTGATCGCGTTCTCGCTCATTGGCCGGCCGGCGCCGCGGGCGCTCGGGAAAACATACTCGCTGCGCTGGGTGATGGGATGCAGCTCGCGCAGGATTTCCACGGATTGCGAGGCCAGTGGGACGATGTGTGCCGTGCCGGTCTTGCTGGTGGTGTAGCGCCATTCGGCGGCATCAAGACTCACGTCCGCCCAACGCATGGTGCGCAGTTCGCCCGGTCGCACGAATAGCAGCGGCGCCAGTTTGAGGGCCGCCATGACGGCCGGCGTGCCCTGATAGCTCCACATGGCTCGCAGCAGCGTCGCAACCTGCATCGGCTCGGTGATGCTTGCAAAGTGCCTGGACTGCGGTGCCGTGAGCGCACCCGCGAGGTCGGCCGCCGGGTTGCGATCGGCACGGCCGGTTGCAATCGCATAGCGAAACACCTGGCCGCAAAGGCTTCGCGCGCGGTGCGCGGTTTCCACGGCGCGCGCTTCGACCCGGCGCAGGGCCGCGAGCAATGCAGGCGCAGTCACTTCGGCGATCGGCGTGCGTCCGATGTACGGAGCAAGGTCGCTGTCGATCAATCTGCGCTCGCGCGCGATGGTGCCAACGGACAGCCCTTCCTTGCCACGCTTCGCCAGCCATTCCTTCGCGATCGCACCGAAGGTGTTTTCGGCGCGCTCCAACTGCGCGGCCTTGGCGGCGCGCATGGCATCGGCCGGATTGCCGCCACCCTTGAGCAGCTTGCGCGCCTTGTCGCGTTCCGCGCGTGCGTCCGCAAGTCCCATCGTCGGGTATTCGCCCAACCCGATCATGCTGGCGTTGCCGTTGAATCGGTAGCGATAGCGCCACAAGCGCGCACCGGTCGGACGCACCTCGATACACAACCCGTTCGAGTCGGCAACGCGGTAAAGCTTCGCCTTCGGCTTGAGCGCACGAAGCTTGGTGTCGGTCAGCATGTGAGTACTCCGCAAGTGAGTAATAGGCCGGAGCCAGTCGGCAATTACTCACGACGGTACTCACTTCTTCGCTGGATGTCTACAGACACGGGCGAACGTCCACAAACAAGAAACCCGCACAGTGGTGCGGGTTTTTCAATGCTTCCAAGCTTTGGCGGACGTCGGCGGATTACGAAGTGGTGGGCCGTGCTGGATTCGAACCAGCGACCAACGGATTAAAAGTCCGCTGCTCTACCGACTGAGCTAACGGCCCGTTTCATCCCGTCGACGATGTCGCGCGCGGCCAGCTATCGAATCCCCTTCTCTTGCGGAGGAGTGTGCGGTGCGGGCACGAAACGGCTGCAATGCGGCAGCCGGGTCGCGAATTCTAGTTGGCGCAGGTGATTTCAGCAAGAAAAGCATTACGCCCATTGGCCGGGCGCGATCAACGATAGCGCGTCGGATCGGCCACGCCGGCATCGGCGAAGCCGAGCGCGCGCAGGCGGCAGGCGTCGCAGTGGCCGCAGGCGCGGCCATCCGTGTCGGCCTGGTAACACGACACGGTTTCGGCGAAATCGACGCCGAGTTCGTTGCCGCGGCGGACGATGTCGGCCTTGCTCATGCGGATCAGCGGCGCGTGCACCGTCAGTTTCTTCGCCTCGACACCGACCTTGGTGGCGAGATTGGCGAGGTGTTCGAACGCGGCGATGAATTCGGGCCGGCAATCGGGATAACCGGAGTAATCGACCGCGTTGACGCCGCAGAAGATGTCCTGCGCGCCGAGCACTTCGGCCCAGCCGAGCGCGATCGACAGCATGATCGTGTTGCGTGCCGGCACGTAGGTGACCGGAATGCCGTCGCCACCTTGCTCGGGTACGGCGATGTCGTCGGTCAGCGCCGAGCCACCGATGCTGCGCAGGTCCACGTGCACGGTCTTGTGCGCGACCGCGCAGCGCGCAGCGACGCGCCGGGCGGCGGCGAGTTCGGAGGCGTGGCGCTGGCCGTATTCGACGCTGAGCGCGTGGCAGGCGAAGCCCCTCGCGCGCGCGATGGCGAGCGTGACGGCGGAATCCATGCCGCCTGAGACGAGGACGACGGCGCGCCGGGGAGACGTGATTCGTGATTCGTGATTCGTGATTGGAGTGATGTTCGTTGACATATTTGCTTGGCCTTCAAGTGCCCGCTCTCTTTACGCGCTATCGCAAATGCAGCGCACGAAACTGCGGAGTCCGCAATCCCAAATCGCGAATCACGGCTACCGCCCCGGCTCGTTGCCCCAGAGCAGCTTGTGCAATTGCACCTGCATGCGCACCTGGCGGCTGTCGGAGAGAATCCAGTCGGCGAGGTCGCGCGGCGCGAGTTTGCCGGCGACAGGCGAAAACAATACTTCGCAGCGCGAGGCCAGGTCACGCTCGTCGAGCATGGCCAGCGCCCAATCGTAATCGGCGCGGTCGGCGAGCACGAACTTGATCTGGTCGTGGGCGTTGAGCACGTCGAGATTGCCCGGCAGGTTGCGCGCGGACTCGCCCGAGCCCGGCGCCTTCACGTCGACGACGCGGCTGACGCGCGGATCGACCTGCGCCACGTCGAGCGCGCCCGAGGTTTCCAGCGACACCTCGAAACCCTCGTCGCAAAGCCTGCGCAGCAGCTCCAGGCAGCGCTTCTGCGCGAGCGGCTCGCCGCCGGTGACGCAGACATGCCGCGTTTTATACTTTTTCACTTCTTCTACAATGTCGCCTATCTCGCGCCACTCGCCGCCGTGGAAGGCGTATTCGGTATCGCACCAGACGCAGCGCAACGGACAGCCGGTCAGGCGCACGAATACGGTCGGCCAGCCGACAGTCCTCGACTCACCCTGCAGCGAGTGGAAGATTTCGGTGATGCGCAGGCGCCCGGCGCTGGCGGTGGAAGTTTCAGACGACATGATCGCAAGTAGACCAACCGGCCGTCATTCCGGCGAAAGCCGGAATCCAGCGCCTTTGCCGTTCAGGGAGGCGGAAAATGAAAAGTCACTGGATTCCCGCCTTCGCGGGAATGACGAGCAAAAAGCTTATCGGCGTTCCATCTTGAGCGCGCGCAGGCGGCCCTGGGCAAGGTTCGCTTCCTGCGTGCCTGGATACTTCGCGACGACCTGGTTGAGCGTCGCCTCGGCCTGATCCCACTGCTTGAGTTCGTACTGGCAATAGCCGACCTTGAGCAGCGCGGCGGAGGCTTTCTGGCTGTTCGGATACTGCGCGAGCAGCTTGTTGAACGCGTCGAGGGAAACCGGATAGTTCTGGGTGACGTAGTACGATTCGCCGAGCCAGTAGTACGCATTCGGTGCCAGGTCGCTGTTCGGATACTGGCCGAGGAAACTCTGGAACGCGCGCGCGGATTCGGCATAGCGGCCGTCCTTGAGCGTGGCGAAGGCCGCATCGTAGGCAGCCTTCTCATCGGCCGGATTGGCGGGCGGCGGTAGCGGTGCCGGCGCGGAGTCGACTGCAGGCGGCGCGGTATTCGGCGGCACGGCCGCGCCTGCGCCGAGCGAGATGTCCTGCATCTGTCCGTTGTTCGCCGGCGCATTCGCCGCTGTCGCAGCGGACGGCTTGCCTTCGAGCTTGCTCAGACGCGAATCGGCATCGATGGCCTGATCGTGCACCTGCTGCTTGAGCTGGTCGAGCTGGTGCTTGAGTTCCTCGTTCTGGCCCTGCAGTTGCTGGACCTGCGACTGCAGCGCATTGATCTGGTTGACCAGTTCGACGCTGCCGCCCTGGCTGCCGCTCTGCTGTTCGAGCCGGGCGACGCGCTCTGCGAGACTTTCGCGCTGCGCGTGCGCGGGAGCCGCGAGCGCCGCGACGGCGAGCAGGGCCGACGCACGGAGAAAACGGGTCGAGGTCGTGGACATGGTTTCTCGGGTTCGAAAAAAGAAAAGGCGCGCCGGTGCTTTCGACCTGCGCGCCTCGCTCTTGGTTCCGCCGTTACTGCTTCGAGGTATAGACGATCTCGACGCGGCGGTTCTTCTGCCAGCAGCCCTCGTTGTGCTCGCGGCAGACCGGACGCTCTTCGCCGTAGCTGACGACGTTGATCTGGCTGACCGAAGCTCCGGCGGCGGAGAGCGCGCTGGAGACGGCGTTGCCGCGGCGCTCGCCGAGGCCCTGGTTGTAGTCGCGCGTGCCGCGCTCGTCGGCGTTGCCTTCCAGCGTCACCTTCGCGCCGGGGAACTCGCGCAGGTATTCGGCGTGGCAGGCGATCTGGGCCTGGAATTCCGAGTGGATTTCGGTCTTGTCCAGATCGAAGTAGATGACGCGCTGGCGCAGGCACGGATCTTTGTCGAGGCTGTCGACGGTGTACCTGCCGTTGCTGGTCGGCGCCGTGGTGGCCACCGGGCCGTTGTCGACCGGCGGCGGAGGCGGCTTCGGCTTGTTGCTCGAGCACGCGGCGAGCGCAGCCGTCGCAGCAACGGTGGTCAGGAGAACGCGGAACGGGGTTTTCATGGTCATTGCCTCAATGGTTGGCTTAGGGAGTAGTTCGGTATCTCGACGTCCAGGTCGAGGTTTTTTATTGTCCACGCTGACGGTAAGGTCCCCACGCCGGCGTGCGCACATCCCCGTCGGCCAGAACCAGCCTCTGGCGAACGCGACCGTCCGCCGATACAGCGTAGAGCACGTCGCGCGGTCCCTCGGTCGCGGCGTACAGAAGCATGCTCGCGTTCGGCGCGAAACTCGGCGATTCGTCGAAATTCCCCGGCGAAATGGGCGTGTTGCTGCCCGAAGCGCGATCCAAAACGGCGATATGATACATGTTTTTATTGCCCTGCGACATGGCGATTTTCTTGCCGTCGTAGCTAACCGAAGCCTTGAGGTTCTGATCGCCGGCGAAGGTTATGCGCGATTCGCCGCCGCCCACCGATACTTGGTAGATCTGCGGCTTGCCGCCGCGGTCGGAGGTGAAATAGATCGTCGCGCCGTCGGACGACCATACCGGTTCGGTGTCGATCGCGTAGTTGCGCGTGAGCTGGGTCAGCGAGCGGCTGCCCAGGTCCATCACGTAGATGTCCGGGTTGACGCCGTTCGACAGGCTCAACGCGAGCTTGCTGCCGTCCGGCGAAAACGCCGGCGAAGAGTTGATGCCCTTGCGCGCGGAGACCACTTCGCGCGCGCCGGTGGCGATGTCCTGGATGTAGATGGCCGAGGAGCCGCGCTCGAACGATTCGTAAGCAAGCTTGCGCCCGTCCGGCGACCACGCCGGCGACAGCAATGGCTGGCGCGAAGTGACCACCTGCTGCGGGCCGTAGCCGTCGGAGTCGGCGATCATCAATGCGTAGGACGCGTTGTTGCCGGTGCCGCGCGCGGTGACGTAGGCGATGCGCGTGTCGAACGCGCCGCGCACGCCGGTGATCTTCTCGTAGACCGTGTCGGCGACGCGGTGGGCGATGCCGCGCAGGTCGCTGCGCTGGCCGCTGATCGCGAGACTGGCGAGGTTCTTCTGGTCGCCCACGGTGTACAGCTCGAACTCGACCTTGATCTCGCCCGCGCCCTGATCGATGACGCGGCCGACGACGATGTAGTCCTGCTTGAGCAGGCGCCAGGTCGGGAATTTGATCTCGCTACCTCGCGCGGGAGTTTCGACAACATCCGACTTCGGCAGCGCGCGGAACTGGCCGCAGCGGTTGAGGTCGTTGGCGACGATGTCGGAGACGTTCGTCTCCGGCGGCGCGCCGCTGCCCTGCCACTGGAACGGGACGACCGCGATCGGCAGCGCCGAAGCGTTGCCATTGGCGATTTCGAGCGTCAGGCCCTGCGCGAACAGCGGCGTCGCCCAGACCGCAAAAGCGAGGACGGCAAGCCAATTCAGGAGTCGTTGCTGCATGTTCTAACCACCGTCGTATTTGAAGATGAAAGTGATGTTGCGCTGAAAAACGCTTTCGTAGCCCTTGTACGGCAGCGGCTGCGCCTTGGTGACGGCCTGCTTGATCGAGTTCTGCGTCACCATGTCGGCATTGCACGGCGACCCGATCGCAGTACTGATCACCATGCCGCCGGGAATCTGCGTGATCGTGATCGTGCAGCGCACGCCGTTCGGCGTCGTGTCCGGGCGATTCCAATTATCAGTCACGACCTTGATGATCGCTGAACTGTATTCGGCGAGCAGGCTCGAATCGCTGCCGTTCATCCCGGTTTTGGCCACGTCGGACTCGGGTACGTCGGCAGCCGGCGCTTTCACCGGCTTGGCCGACGATTGCTGCTCCTGCAGGTCGTCGAGCTGCTGCAATTTTTCCTTCGCAAGACGCAGCTTCTTTTCGTTCGCCGCGCGTTCCTTGCGAATATCCTCGAGCTGCTTTTGGATCTGCTCCTGCTTCTCGCGCTGCTCGGCTTCCTTGCGTTCCTTTTCTTCCTGCAGCAGGATCTGTTTCTGCTTGACCTTCTCCTCTTCCGCCTTCTTCGCCTGCTCGGCCTTGAGCATCGCCATCTCGGCGATCTTTTCCTGATCGACGTTGTCGTTCTTCTGCACGGTCGGCGGCGGCGTCTTTTCCGGCTGCGGAGGCGGAGGCGGCGCGGGTTTGGGCGCGGGTGGCGGAGCGGCTTCCTGCTTCGGCGGCACGGGCGGCGTCTTGCTCGGTGGCACGAGCTTCGGCGCGCCGACTTTGCCGACCAGTTCGGCTTCGATGACCGGCCCCTGCAACGTCGGCATCGCCTGCGGCGTCGCCCAGAACAGACCGAAAAACAGCAACGCGAACACGCCCAGATGCACGAGCAGTGCATACAGGTAGGCGCGGGCCTTGTCGCTCGTGGTCTCCATCATTCGGTCGCGATGTGGACTATCGCTACTTGTTGGAATCCTGCAACGGCTGGCTCATCAATTGCAGATGCGTCACCCCTGCCTGCTGCAGGCCCGGCCAGATTCTGATACGCCTGCCCATACGGCACGCGCGAATCCGCACCGAACAACACAGGGACATCCGGGTTCTGGCGCACGATCGCGGCCACCTGCTTGACGATGTCGTCGGGAGACATCTCCTCGCGCGGTGCGCCGCTCTTGGTGAGGTAGAACTTTCCGTCCTTGTCGACGCCGATGAGAACCGGCTCTTTCGGCACGGACACGGCCTTCGCGGTGGACTGCGGCAACTTGATGTCGACGCCGAGGTTGAGCAACGGTGCCGTCACCATGAAGATGATCAGCAGCACGAGCATCACGTCGATGTACGGAACAACGTTGATCTCGGCCTTGAGCTTGCGTTTCTTGCGCGTGCGCATGATGGCTTCAACGTGAGTCGGAGCGGCGCGGGGTCAGGCGCCGTCGTCCGCGTGCACCTGGCGCTGCAGGATCGAGGAAAATTCCTCGACGAAGGTGTCGAAGCGCGTGGACAGGCGCTCGATCTTGGTCTGGAAGCGGTTGTATGCCCATACCGCGGGGATCGCGGCGATCAGGCCCATCGCCGTGGCGATCAGCGCCTCGGCGATGCCGGGCGCGACGGTGGCGATCGTCGCCTCTTTCTGGTTGGCCAGGCCGACGAAGGCGATCATGATGCCGGCGACGGTACCGAGCAGGCCGACGTAGGGGCTGATCGAACCGACGTTGGCGAGGAATTCGACGTTCTGTTCGAGCCGGTCCAGCTCGCGCGACTCGGCCACGCGCATGCCGCGTTGCGCACCCTCAAGGATCGTGCGCGCGTCGAGGCGGCCGCGCTGGCGCAGGCGCGCAAACTCGCGGAAGCCGGCTTCGAAGATGCTTTCGATGCCGGTGGTCGCGCCGCTCGAAGTGACTTCGCGGAACAGCCCGGCGAGGTCGGCGCCCGACCAGAAGCGCTCCTCGAATTCGTCCGCCCCTTCCATCGTCCGGTTGAGCATCGCGCGCTTGCGGAAGATGATCGCCCAGGACATGAACGAGAAGATCAGCAGCAGCAGCATGACGAGCTTGACGAAGATGCTCGCGTTGAGCACGAGGTCGATGATGTTCAGACCGCCGGTAGTGGGCATATCGTAGTTATGGCTTGAGGAAAACCAGGGATTCGGGGATGCGCTGCGGTTTGAAATCGGCCGCCGCGACGCAGGCCGCGCGCACGCGCGCGGTCACGAGCACGGCGCCGTCGGCACGCCGGAGTATACGTTGCGCGAAAGTCATCGAAGCTGAACGACGCTCGACCGTATCTACCGTGGATTCCATCTCGTCGTCGAGCCGTGCCGGCGCCAGGTATTCCACCGCCACGTCGCGCACGACGAAGACCACGCCGAGTTCGTCGCGCACGCGCGACTGGTCGATGCCGAGGCTGCGCAGCCACTCGGTGCGCGCGCGTTCGAGGAAGCGCAGATAGTTGGCGTAGTAGACGATGCCGCCGGCGTCGGTGTCTTCCCAGTAGATGCGCACGGGCCAGGAAAAGACCGGTGCCGCCGTCGCTGCGTCGCTGCTCATTCGCCGGACTCCGCCTCGCCGCCGTCGAACAGGTCTTCTGGCCGCGGCGAGCGCTTCGGCGCCTTCAATCCCAGATGCAGATACGCCTTGCGCGTGACCATGCGCCCGCGCGCGGTGCGCATCAGGTAGCCCTGCTGGATCAGGTACGGTTCGAGCACGTCCTCGATCGTGCCGCGCTCCTCGCTGAGCGCCGCGGCGAGCGATTCGACGCCGACCGGGCCGCCGTCGAAGTGGTCGATGACCGTGCCGAGCAGGCGCCGGTCCAGCGCGTCGAAACCGGCCGCATCGACCTTGAGCATCTCCATCGCCGCGACCGCGACTTCGCGCGTGATGCGCCCGCCCGCCTTCACTTCCGCATAATCGCGCACGCGCCGCAGCAGGCGATTGGCGATGCGCGGCGTTCCGCGCGAACGATGGGCAATTTCCGCCGCGCCGTCGTCGGCGCAGGCGATGCCGAGAATCTTCGCCGAGCGCCGCACGATCGCGGCGAGCTCGTCGGGCGTGTAGAACTCGAGCCGCTGCACGATGCCGAAGCGGTCGCGCAGCGGATTGGTCAGCATGCCCGCGCGCGTCGTCGCGCCGATCAGCGTGAACGGGGGCAGGTCGAGCTTGATCGAGCGCGCGGCCGGCCCTTCGCCGATCATGATGTCGATCTGGTTGTCCTCCATCGCCGGATAGAGGATTTCCTCGACGATAGGCGACAAACGATGGATCTCGTCGACGAACAGCACGTCGCGCGGCTGCAGGTTGGTGAGCAGCGCGGCGAGATCGCCCGCGCGCTCGATCACCGGCCCCGAGGTCGTGCGCAGGCTGACGCCGAGCTCGTTCGCAATCACGTGCGACAGCGTCGTCTTGCCGAGGCCGGGCGGGCCGAAGATCAGCACGTGGTCGAGCGCCTCCCCGCGCCTTTTGGCCGCCTCGATGTAGATGCCGAGTTGCTCGCGCACCGCCTGCTGGCCGAGGTATTCGGACAGTTTCTGCGGACGGATCGAGGCTTCTAGCAGCTCGTCCTCGCGTGTGGACGTCGATGAAATCAGGCGTGAATCGTTCATGCCGCGATTATGGCAGGAACACCCGCACCAAAGGATCGCGGCATCAAATCTCCACCTGCGTACCGAGCTCGATCATGCGGTTTCCCGGAATGCGGAAAAACGCCGTCGCCGGGCTGGCGTTGCGGGTGAGGAAGGCGAACAGCTTGTCGCGCCAGGCCGGCATGCCTCGCGCACCGGCGGAAGCGACGACATTCTCGCGGCTGAGGAAGAACGTCGTGTCCATCATCTCGAAGCCCAAGCCCTTGGCCTCGCAGTTCTGCAGCGAATACGGGATGTTCGGGTCCTCGGCGAAGCCGTAACGCAGCACGACGCGATAGAACTCGTGGCCGAGCGCGGTGATCTCGGTGCGCTCGCCGTATTCGGCCACGGGCGTGTCGAGCGTCTCCACCGTCATCAGGATGTTGCGCTCGTGCAGCACCTTGTTGTGCTTGAGATTGTGCAACATCGCGTTCGGCACGGCGTTGATGTTGGCGGTCAGGAATACTGCGGTGCCGGGCACGCGAAGCGGCGGATGCGCGACGACGCTTTCGATGAACGGCTCCAGCGCGAGACCGCCCTGCTTCAACTCGCGCAACACGAGTTCGCGCCCCTTGCGCCATGTGCTCATGATCAGGAACGAACCGAGGCCCAGCACGAGCGGAAACCAGCCGCCGTGCTCGATCTTGATCGCGTTCGCGCTGAAGTAGGAGACGTCCACGGTCAGGAACGCCAGCCCGAGCACGATCACGAGATAGCGGTTCCAGCCCCAGATGCGCCGCGCGACGACGCAGGCGAGGCAGGTCGACACCGCCATCGTGCCGGTCACCGCGATGCCATAGGCGGCGGCGAGATTGGCCGATGAGCGGAAGCCGAGCACGGCGCCGAGAATGAGAGTCATCAGGATGCCATTGACCCACGGCAGGAAAATCTGCCCCTGCGTCTCCTTCGAGGTGTGCTTGATCGCCATGCGAGGGGCGAAACCGAGCTGGATCGCCTCGCGCGTCATCGAGAACGCGCCGGTGATGACCGCCTGCGAGGCGATGATCGCCGCCACCGTCGCCAGTGCGATCAGCGGATACAGCAGCGCCTGCGGCGTCATCAGGTAGAACGGATTCGAGAGCGCGCCCGGATCGTGCAGAAGCAACGCGCCCTGGCCGAAATAGTTCAGCACCAGGGCGGGCGACACGTAGCCGAACCAGGCCATGCGGATCGGCTCCTTGCCGAAATGCCCCATGTCCGCGTAGAGCGCCTCGGCGCCGGTCAGGCACAGCACCACGCCACCGAGAGCGAGAAACGCATGCGCGCCGTTGTCGCGGAAAAACACCACCGCATGCCAGGGATTGAGCGCGTACAGCACTTGCGGCTGCCGCAGCACCTGCCAGACGCCGAGCGCGGCGAGAGCGGCGAACCAGAGCAGCATGATCGGTCCGAACATCGCGCCCATCGTCGCCGTGCCGCGCTTCTGCACCGAGAACAGGCCGACGACGATGACGAGCGTGATAGGCACCACCCAGTGCCCAAGCGCGGGCGCGGCGACCTTGACGCCCTCGACCGCGGACAGGATCGACACCGCCGGCGTGATCACGCCGTCGCCGTAGAACAGCGACGCGCCGAACAGGCCGAGCACGACGATCACGCGGCGCAGGCGCACGTTGTCGCGCGTGCCGCGCTGGGCCAGCGCCATCAGCGCCATGATGCCGCCTTCGCCCTTGTTGTCCGCGCGCATGATGAAGACCACGTACTTGAGCGAAACGACGAGGACGAGCGACCAGAAGATCAGCGAAAGAACGCCGAGCACGTTGTCCGCACTCACCGGGATACCCTGCTCGCCGAACGTGACCTGCACCGCGTACAGCGGCGAGGTGCCGATGTCGCCGTAGACGACGCCGAGCGCACCGAGGGCGAGCGCCGCGAGCGCTTTCTTGCGCGCGGCGCCGGTGAGCGTTTGTCCGTTGGCCTGCATGCGGAATCCCCAAAAACGGAACGGTTCGATTGCCTCTAGCGCAGGGCCGCCTTGAGCGCCTTGCGGATGATCGCCTCGGCATCGTCGTCGCTCGCGGCCGATTCCTTGACCAGGCGCGCGGCCTCGGCCGGCTTGTAGCCGAGCTGCTGCAATGCGCTCGCCGCTTCGGCCTGCGGATCCTTCGGCGCGACGCCCGTGCCGCCGGCCGGCGACGCCAGTGCCACGCCGTCGACGCGGTCGCGCAGTTCGACGACGATGCGCTCGGCGGTCTTCTTGCCGATGCCCGGTATGCGCGTCAACGCGGCGATGTCGCCCGACTGGACGAGGCGCGCGAACTCGTCGGTCGACACGCCCGACAGCACGGCGAGCGCGGTCTTCGCGCCGATGCCCGAAACTTTCTGGATCGTGCGGAACAGCACGCGTTCGGCTTCGCGCAGGAAACCGTACAGCGACACCGTGTCCTCCTTCGCCGCGTAGTGCACGTAGAGCGCGACTTCGCGTCCGGTCTCGGGCAGGTCGAATACGGTCGACATCGGCGCCTCGATCTCGTAGCCGACGCCGCCGACGTCGATCACGAGCCACGGCGGCTGCTTCGAAGCGAGGATTCCGCGCAAGCGGCCGATCATCGGAAACTTCTCCACGAAGATGCGCTGCCGCGCGCGCGGCCCGCGAGCGGCACGACCACGCGCAGTCGCTGCGCGCTCGCACGCGCATGCGCGTGGGTCAGCGCGACCGCGAGCGCATCGGCCGCATCGGCCTGCAGCTTGCGTTCGATGTTCAAAAGCATGCCGACCATGTGCTGCACCTGGCGTTTCTCCGCGCCGCCGCCGCCGACGACCGACTGCTTGATTTCCTTGGCCGAATATTCGGCGACGAACAGGCCGTGCGCGACCACGGCGCAGATCGCCGCGCCGCGCGCCTGGCCGAGCTTGAGCGCCGAATCGGCATTGCGGGCCATGAACACGCGTTCGATCGCGACCTCGTGCGGCCGATGCGCGAGCACGATGTCGCGCAACTCGTCGAAAAGCTGCTTGAGGCGCTGCGAAAAATTCTCGTTGTCGAGCAGGTTCACCGCGGCATGGAATACGTGCGTCGTCCGTCCTGCCGCGTCGACGTCGACGATGCCGACGCCCGTACGTTGCGAGCCTGGGTCGATGCCGAGAATACGAGTTGTCGAGCCCGCGCCCATGGTCGCTATCTTACGCCGCGGCTGCGTGATGAAACCGTTTATGGCGCAAAAACGCGATGGTCTGCGCCGCGGCCTCGTCGGAGAACAGGAGGCCCGTGTGCGTCGCCGGCACGACAACGTGATCGGCCAGACCCGGCAACTGCGTTTCCTCGACGCTGACCGTGCCGTCGTGCGGCATCGGCAACGCGCCGAAGACGAGGCCGAGGCCGAACGGCAGGCGCCCCGCGATCGCGCCGACCGGGCGCTTGCCGTTCCAACGATCGAGGCCCTCGAGCAACACGCCGAGATTCTTGCCGATGAAGAACGAGCCGCCCGGCAGCTGCGCGATGCTGCGCGCGATCGCACTGCCGCGCAACGGCGAGCCGAGGCAGACCACGCTACCGGCAACGAGGTCGGGCAGCTTGCGCAGCGCGCGCAGCGTCATCAGGCCGCCCAGGCTGTGGCAGACGAAATGGATGCGGCGCGGCGGTTCTTCCGAGCTTTCGATCGCGCGCACGAATTCGACCAGCTTGTCGATGCTGGCGTCGTGTTCGCTGAGCACGCTCGCATAGTCGAAAAAGTGTACTTTGTAGCCTTCACGCTCGATACGGCGGTGCAGCGCCGCCAGCGTGAAGGCGCGCATCCACAGCCCGTGCACGAGGATGACGTGTTCGCTCATGCGCCCCTGCTCGCTCCGGTCCCCTGCTCCCGCGGCTACGGCTTGGCCGGCTTCACCACGCGTACGTGCAGTTCCTGCAACTGCGCCTCGGCGACGTTCGAGGGCGCGCCGGTGAGCAGATCCTGCGCGCTCGCGGTCTTCGGGAATGCGATGACGTCGCGGATCGATTCGGTGCCGGCGATCAGCGCGGCGATGCGGTCGATGCCGAACGCAATGCCGCCGTGCGGCGGTGCGCCGTACTTGAGCGCTTCGAGCAGGAAGCCGAATTTCGCTTCCGCTTCCTCGGCGCCGATGCCGAGCAGCTCGAACACGGTCGACTGCATTTCCGGGCGGTGGATGCGGATCGAGCCGCCGCCGATCTCGTTGCCGTTGAGCACCATGTCGTAGCCGCGCGACACGGCCGTCGCCGCGTTCGCCTTGAGGTCGGCGACGTCGTCGACTTTCGGCGCGGTGAACGGATGATGCAGGGCGACGTAGCGCTTGGCCTCGGCGTCGTATTCGAACATCGGGAAGTCGGTGACCCAGAGCGGCTTCCACGCGTTCTCGGCGAGACCGTTGTCCTTGCCGACCTTGAGGCGCAAGGCGCCCATGTAGTCGCTGACCGTCTTGTACGGGCCGGCGCCGAAGAAGATCACGTCGCCGTTCTGCGCGCCGACCGCCTGGAATATGCCGTCGAGCGCCTTGTCGTCGAGGAACTTGGTGATCGGCGAAATCAGGCCGTCGCGGCCCTTGGCGATGTCGTCGACGCGGATCCACGCTAAGCCCTTCGCACCGTAGCGCGTGACGTACTGGCCGAGATCGTCGAGATACTTGCGCGGCTGAGACGCGCCGTTCGGCAGGCGCAGCGCGACGACGCGACCGCCGGCATCGTTTGCGGGACCCGAGAACACTTTGAAATCGACATGCCTGACGTGTCCGGCGATGTCGACGAGCTGCAACGCGATGCGCAGGTCGGGCTTGTCGGAGCCGTACAGGCGCATCGCCTCGGCGTAGGTCATGCGCGGGAACGGATTCGCCAACTCCACGCCGGCGACTTCGCGGAACACCTCGCGGATCATCGCCTCGACCGTGTCCTGCACGTCGGGTTCTTCGACGAACGCGAACTCCATGTCGAGCTGGGTGAATTCGGGCTGGCGGTCGGCGCGCAGGTCCTCGTCGCGGAAGCAGCGCGCGATCTGGTAGTAGCGGTCCATGCCGGCCATCATCAGCAGCTGCTTGAACAGCTGCGGCGACTGCGGCAGGGCGAAGAACTCGGTCGGATGCACGCGCGAAGGCACGAGGTAGTCGCGCGCGCCCTCGGGCGTGGCCTTGGTCAGGATCGGCGTTTCGATGTCCTGGAATCCGCGCTCATCGAGGTAGCGGCGCAGCGCGGCGACCAGGCGCGTGCGCATGCGCAGCTTGCGCTGCATGTCCGGGCGGCGGATGTCGAGATAGCGGTAGCGCAGGCGCGCGTCCTCGCCCGGCGTGTCGTCGAGCATGAACGGCAAGGGCGCGCTCGCATTGAGCACTTCGACCTTGTCGGCGACGACTTCGATCTTGCCCGTTTTCAAGCGATCGTTGACCTGCGCTGCCGGACGCGCACGCACGCGACCGGTGATGCGCAGGCAGAATTCATAGCGCACGTGCTCGGCCGCGGCGAACGCGTTGCCGTTCTCGGGCTCGACCACGACCTGGACCACGCCTTCGTGATCGCGCAAATCCACGAATATCACTCCGCCGTGATCGCGGCGCGTATCCGCCCAGCCGCAAAGCGTGACTTCGGAACCGACAAGGGTCTCGTCGACGAGACCGCAGTAATGCGTGCGCATGCCCAAGAACTACTCCGCAGAATTCCCAAACCCGACTGAAAGCCCGACTAGGATGGCCGGTCATCGACTCTCACGCCACAGGCCCGTATGAACGGGTGCGGAATCCTACGAGGGTTTTTGTTGCACTGCAAACGAAAACGCCTGCTCGAGGCAGGCGTTTTCGTTTGCTCCGATATCATTCCCGTACCAGAATAAGGAATGGCGGCCGTCCCTGGCCATGCCTTTCAAATGCAAGCTGCGCTTACCAGCGGCGATCGATCGAGAAGGTGCCGCGGCAACCCTGCACGACCCATACACCGGCGCGGTTCCAGCCCCAGGTCCGGCCCTCGATGCACGGCGAACTCGATTCCTGACGCTGCAGGTACACGCGACCGTTCCCGCCGACGTCGACTTGACAGAAGTGGTTCTGCCCATCGTTGCTCTCGCAACGAACCGTGAAGCGCTGATTCCAATCCGGACCAGGCTGCCACGGTGCCGGCCCAGGACCCGGACCCGCAACGTCGGCGAAGCGGCCCGCACAACCATGATCTACCCAGACGAAACCGCGCCGGTCGAAGCCCCAACTGCGTCCACGCACGCATTCCGCGCTGGACAACTTGCGCATCAGACGCGCGTCGCGCCAGGGCACCGGGCAACGCTGGTAGTTGTAGCCGCTGCTGCGGCAATCGACCATATCGCCGGGCCCTCCGCCGTAATACTGCGCACGCACCACCGCGCTCGGCAAAATGCCGGCCGCCAAAACCAGAAACGCCACGAAAATTCGAATAGACATGTTCACACTCCCTTAGTGATTGTAGCCAGTGGAGTGTAGCGGACTCGGCACACGGAACAACCGTGTGCAAAGTCAAGCCGGACGAATCCGTTTAGTCGACAGTTGGACTCAGTCTTTGTTCGCCGGCGCGGAATCGCTTTTCGCCTTCGCCGCCGCGGCCGGCCTGGCGACGTCGGATGCAGGGGCTGGCGACGGTTTGGAACCCGAATCGGTCTTCGCCCCGTCCGGCCCGGATTTCGATGCCTCGTCCCTGCCGGCGAGATTGCGCTTCTTGTCGCCGTCCTTCTTGAAATCGGTTTCATACCAGCCGCTGCCGCTGAGACGGAACGCCGGCGCGGTCAGCCGGCGCGAAATGCGCTCGGCGCCGCAACTCGGACATACGGTCGGATCGGGATCACTGAGCTTCTGCAGGCGGTCGAAACGGTTGCTGCAGGCGGCGCATTGGAATTCGTAGATCGGCATCGTCGAGTCTCGGCACAGGGCGTTGCAAAGGCAGGGGATCGCAGGGTAAGGCTTGCGCCGGCGATTTCAAGCCCGCGCCGCGGCAGACCGGCGCCCCCCGCCTGCGGCAGCACGGCATGGTCGACGACTGTATCGCCGGCGGCGCCCGCTGCACGAAACTGCCGATGCGTCGCCCCTCATGGAGCGAATCAATATTTCATTTCACTAAACTGTCCGGTTAACGAGCATCATCATAGGCCCAAAACGCTGCCCTGAAGCGGGTTCCAAAGCATTTCACGGGTGTCCCCGACTTGAATCGAGTTTGGTCAATGATCCAACTTTGCGGCCCGTTCCTAACCGGAGATGGCCGTGTACGTCGGCAAAACCCTGTTCGCCCAGATCATGGACTTCCTGCCGTGGAAGACCTTTCATCACATCATCGCCCGTTACCAAGGCGACCATCGCATCCGCACGTTGTCCTGCGCCGAGCAGTTCCGCGTCATGGCCTTCGCCCAACTCACCTACCGCGAGAGTCTGCGCGACATCGAGGTGTGCCTTGCGGCGCAGTCGTCCAAGCTCTACCACATGGGCCTGCGCGAGCCCGTCAGACGCTCGACGCTTGCCGACGCCAACGAGGGCCGCGACTGGCGCATCTATGCCGACTTCGCCCAAGTGCTGATTCGACAGGCGTGTTCGCTCTACGCCAACGACGCGATGGCGGTCGATCTGGATGCCACGGTATCAACGTCGGCTTTCTGCCGAATCCGGTCACTTTCGCTTTCGGCGGCGAATATCGGCGCGAGCAGTACAAGATTCGTTCCGGCGAGCCCTATTCGTGCTATTTCAACCCGGCCGCGATCGATCCGGTGTCGGACGCGGTCGCTCCGGAGGCTAGCAGGTATTTCCGGGTCTGGCTTCCGCGGACGCAGGTTGTTTCGACCAGTACAGCGAAGCCGTCTACGTCGACTTCGAAACCAATCTGACCGAGAAACTCTCGATGGGCATCGCAGCAGGCTACGAAGACTACAGCTACGCAGGCGCGACGCGATCGGGCAACGTGACCAATGTCTACCCGGCCAAGACCTCACTTCTGGCTCCGTACGAAGACCGCGGCGACGGGTTGCAGTATTCCTCGCTCTCGCCCTTCGGTTTCAGCGGACGCTACGTCTACGCCAAAGCCAAAGCCGATTTCAGATTCTGACATTTCTCCCACTCCTCCTCCCCAGGGGAATCCAGCCCGGCGCGAAGCCGGGCTTTTTTCATGCCAACGCGATCATCGGGCGACGGCTTGACGCCGCGCGGTTTCAACGGCGTTTGAACCACACCACCGGAACGAGGCGCGGCCGTTGCTCATCGTCCGCATCGGGGCGCAACAAATAGTACTTTCAGGCCGCGAATTCATGCATACTCGGCTCTTGTGCGGAGCAACATATGCAAAGTAGGGGATCGAATATCTCCATGAGCCGGCGCGCGCTGCTCGCGCGCATCGGACGGACCGCCGGCGCGGCGGTCATGTACCAGGCGATGGCCGCGCTCGGCCATGCCGAGGAATCCACCTACACGGGTCCGGTCAGACTGGAGGGCGCTCCGCGCGGCGCCTCGGTGCTGATCCTCGGCGCCGGCATGGCCGGGCTCGTCGCGGCCTACGAACTCTCGCACGCCGGCTACAAGGTCAAGGTGCTCGAATACAACCGGCGCGCGGGCGGGCGCTCGTGGACGCTGCGCGGCGGCGACGAATACACCGAGCTAGGCGGCTTCAGGCAGAAGTGCGAGTTCGACCGCGACCCGCACCTCTACCTCAACCCGGGCCCGTGGCGCATCCCGTTCCACCATTACGGCATGCTCGACTACGCGAAAAAACTCAAGGTGCCGCTCGAACCGTTCATCCAGGTCAACAACAACGCCTGGTTCCACTCGACGAAATGGTTCGGCGGCAGGCCGCAGCGCTACACCCGCGTCAAGCACGACTACCAGGGCCATATCGCCGAACTGCTCGGGAAGGCGGCCAACAAAGGCGCGCTCGACGATACGTTGAGCCGCGAAGATAGGGAACTGCTGCTCGCCTCGCTGCGCTTCTGGGGCGCGCTCGACAAGGATTACCGCTACGTCGCCTCGCGCGAGGCCAGCGAATGGCGCGGCTGGGAAGTACAGCCCGGCGGCGGCCTGATGCCACGCCCGGTGCCCTCCAGGCCCCTCGCGCCCGACGACGTGATGCGTTCGGGCTGCTGGGCCATGCTGGCCTTCGCCGAAGGCTTCGACGTCGCCCAGTCGATCTTCCAGCCGGTCGGCGGCATGGACCGGATCGCCCAGGCGCTGTACCGTGAAGTGAAGCCGCTCGTGCAATTCGACTCGAAGGTGACTCGCATCGACCAGGACGAGCGCGGCGTGACCGTCTCCCATGTCGACCCGGCCCATCCCGGCACGACGCGCATCGAGAAGGCCGACTGGTGCCTGTGCACGATTCCGCTGTCCATCCTCTCGCAGATGCCGGTACAGGTCGGCGAGGCGATGCAGGCCGCGATCGGAGCCGTGCCCTACGGCGCTTCGGTCAAGGTCGGTTTGCAGTTCAAGCGCCGCTTCTGGGAAGAGGACGAGCGCATCTACGGCGGCATCAGCTACACCGACCAGCCTATCCAGCAGATCGGCTATCCGATCGCCGGCATGCACGCGGCCGGCAAGGGCGTGCTGCTCGGCGCCTACGTATGGGGCGGCCCGAACGCCTACGAATTCACCGCGATGACGCCGGCGCAACGCGTGCAGAAAACGCTGGAACAGGGCGCGCGGATCCATCCGCAGTACATGAGCGAATTCGAGAACGGCATCGCCGTGGCCTGGCACCGCTCCCCGTTCACGCTCGGCTGCGCCGGCGAATGGTCGGACGAGGCGCGCGCAAGACACTATGACGACCTGTGCCGGATCGATGGCCGCATCGCACTCGCAGGCGAGCACGCCTCGTTCCTGCCGGCGTGGCAGGAAGGCGCGGTGCTGTCCTCGCTCGACGCGATCTCGCGCCTGCACGCGAAGGCGGTCGCCACGGCGGGAGGCAAGGCATGAACCTGCGCCCGTTTGCGTGTCGCATCGGCGCGAGCCTGCTCGGGCTCGCGTTCGCACCGCCCGCCCTTGCCGACGAGGAGCAACCGCCGCCGTTCTCCACGAATCGCAGTCCGTTTGATCCCGATTCCGCTTTCAGTCATGCGGACGGCGGGACCCTGTTCCGCGCGATCTGCCAAGGCTGCCACATGCCCGACGCGAAGGGCGCCGAAGGCGCGGGCCGCTATCCGTCGCTTGCCGCCGATCCCCCGCTGGCCAGCGCCGCCTACCCCGCCATTACCGTGCTCAAGGGGCGCCACGGCATGCCGCCGTTCGGCTCCATGCTGAGCGATGCGCAGGTGGCGGCGGTGGTCAACTACGTGCGCACACACTTCGACAATCACTACGGCGACGCCCTGACGGCGGACGACGTGAAGAAATTGCGCTGAACTTCATTAGGCAACCACCGGAGAGTCGCAGATGAAAAAGCCCGTTTTCGCCATCGTCGCCGCCGCCATGCTGAGCGCCTGCGCCCCGCCGGCCGCGGTCGTGAAAGACGTCGAGCGCGTCCGCGCCGGCAGTTTTCCGATCGCCTCGGCAGTGGTCGTGCCCGCAGGCCAGAGCCTCGTCTTCGTCAGCGGCATGGGCGGCGACGTGATCAACAAGGACGCGCCGAAGGACAAGCCAACGGAGGCCTACGGCGACACCGAGGTGCAAACCGTTTCCGCCCTCGCCAAGATCGAAGCCACGCTGAAGGGAATGGGCTTGTCGATGAAGGACGTCGTAAAAATGCAGGTCTTCCTCGTCGGCGATCCGGGCAAGGGCGGCAAGCTGGACTTCGCCGGGCTCATGAAGGGCTATACGAAATTCTTCGGCACTGCAGAGCAGCCCAACGTGCCCGCACGCTCGGCCATGCAAGTCGCTGCGCTAGCCAATCCCGGCTGGCTGGTCGAAATCGAAGTGACCGCGGCGCGCAAGTAAGCGTTTTTCTCCCGCCGCCGCCCGGCGGCGGGAACGCCGGGTGAGGAAAGGCCGGAAAGGCGTTTCCTTCCCCCGCCCCTCATCGCTTTCCGCAACGGAAAACAGACTCGTCGTTTCCGCCATTGCGCGCGCAGCAGCGTGCGCGGCCATTGGTGCTTCCGGTCCGCGGCGGAGCGAGCCTAGTGCCAATGGCGCGGCCATATTGCTGCGGCGCACAATACGCTTGAATCTGGTGCAACTCCGGTGACCATGCCCGTTTATTGGGCGTACCGGAATCGAACTGACGCACCCATACAATCGCAATTATTTGATGTAGAACGATTTTACATTTTCATGACATTCGGCATGGGCTTTGCTAGACCTGCATCGGACTGCGTGTCTGCAGAAAAGTATGCCTCGCAGACGTCGTCTTTTTATTGCTCCACAACATATCTCTGGCGCTCCGATCATTCCGGTTCAATTCGAACCGCAAATGCAAAAAAAAGCGAGGTGGATCATGGCCGCACGTTATCGTTGGATGAAGTCTCCCTGCTTATCGACCGCCGTTGCATTGGCACTCCTGCTGACCGCGCACACCGTTTTGGCGCAACCAAGCGACACCAGTTCAGACCCGACCGTCAAGGAAATGTCGACCGTGATCGTGACGGGTACGCGCAAGACCGACATGACGGTGACGGACAGCCCGGCGCCGATCCAATTGGTCAGCGCGGAAAACCTCAAGACGACCAACGCACCCGACCTGCAGAACGCCATCGCGATGGTGGTGCCGTCGTACAACTCCAACCAGGTCGGCAACGACATGGCCAGCCAGACCCTGACCGCTTCCCTCCGTTTCCTCTCGGCGAACCACACGCTGGTCCTGGTCAACGGCAAGCGCATCCATATCACCGCGAACGTCAACACGAGCAACGGCGACGACGCCGCGGACCTGTCGTTCATCCCGCAGGAAGCCATCGACCATGTCGAAGTCCTGACCGACGGCGCCGCGGCGCTGTACGGTTCCGACGCGATTGCCGGCGTCGTCAACATCATCCTGAAAAAGAACCACTCCGGCGGCGAAGTCAGCGTCGGCTATTCGAAGTACGGCGATGGCGGCGGCAAGGATCCGAAGGCCGGCGCAAACATTGCGTTCGGCGACGAGAAGAACTTCTTCAGTCTCAGCGCCGAGTCCGAAAACCGCCAGAGCATCTACCGCTTCGGCCCGCAGGCGTTGGGCAACTGCCTGCAGAACCTGGCGGACTGCCAGAAAGTCGCGGCAGCGTACGACGACGATTCCTATGCGGGTTGGGCGGCACTCGATCCGCTGATGCAGAACGCGAGGCTCAATCCGAAATTCCCGTACCTCAACAACTGGCTCAATCCACCGGCGGTGCATCGGGAGACGCTGTACTTCAACGCCGGCGCACAGCTGACCGACGACATTTCATTCTACGCCTTCGGCGGCTTCGGCAAAAAACGGGCGCAATCCGAAGAAAACTATCGCGCACCCGATCAGCTGCCCGGCTATACCGATCCCGTCACGGGCAATACGTCCTACATGTATCTGCTCGGCTTCAACCCGTCGGAAGCCTCGCGTGAGAAAGATTTCCAGCTGACTGCCGGCCTCAACGGCAACATCGCCGGCTGGGCCTGGGACTTGTCGAGCGGGCTTGGCAAGAACCGCATGAACGTCTACACCCTGAACTCCGAAAACCAGAGCCTGTACAGCGAACTCGGCTATTCACCGGCGAATTTCTACGACGGCGCGTTCAAGGCCGGACAGTGGACGACCAACTTCAACCTGACCCGCGATTTCCAGGTTGGCCTGTCGGCGCCGCTGACCCTCAATGCCGGTCTCGAATACCGCAAGGACAGCTACGGCATCGCGCCCGGCGATCCGGCCTCGTACTACAAGGTCGGCGCTTCGTCCTTTCCGGGCTACGGTCCCGGCGTGGCGGGCTCATACAACCGCAACGCCAAGTCCGTGTTCGCCGATGCGGTTTTCTACCCGGTCGAACACTGGCTGGTCGACATCGCCGCGCGGTACGAGAACTACAGTGACTTCGGCAGCAAGGTGATCGGCAAGCTGACCACGCGTTTCGACTTCAGCGAAGCGTTCGCGATCCGCGGCACTGCCAGCACCGGCTTCCGCGCACCGAACCTCGGCGAGGAGTACTACACCCAGGTGGCGGTGGGTCCGAGTTCCGCCAACCCGATCCTGCAGCCCAACAATCCTGCCGTCGGAGCGTTGCTCGGCAGCAGCGGCCTCAAGCCGGAGACCTCGACCAATTACAGCTTGGGCTTCGTGTTTCGCCCGCTGGAAAACCTGAACAGCACGCTGGACTTCTATCGGATCACGATCGCCAACCGCGTGGTCCCCCTCAACCTGTGCTACACGTCCGGCTCGACGGCATGCGTACCGACCACAGGCGTCGCCACGGACAGTTACAACGTGGCATTGGGCAACGCACTGGTCAGCAGCGGCTATCTCGGCGCGATCGATCCGAATGTCTCCGGCGGCTCGCTCGACCCGACGGCGCGCGAGAACATCTCGGTCAGCGTCTTCTACAACGCGATCAAGACCCGGACGCAGGGCTTGGACTGGGTGACGAATTACCACTCCGATTTCGATTGGGCCTCGATCGACTGGCTGCTCGCGATCAACTACAACAAGATGACGGTGCTCAGCGCGGCGCAGGCCCCGGTCAGCCTGGGCGGCGGTTCGGTATTGAGCCAGGTCGACATCGTCAATTTGGAGAAGAACAACCCGAAGTACCGCATAAACTTCGGCCCGACCTTCAACGTCGGCAAGTTCAGCTTCACCGTTTCCGAGCAGGTCTACGGTCCGCAGTACCAATGGGCCGCCGCCAACACCAACAACGACGGCTTCGGCATTGCCTACCCGGCCAGCGTGTTGTCGCAGCTGACGACGGCCACATTCGACGGCGGCACCTACTTCAAGGAACGCATCGCCGTGATGGCGCTGACCAACCTCAGCGTCACCTTCAAACCGAGCGACATGTGGAGCCTGACCGCCGGCGGCAACAACATCTTCAACAAGTATCCCTCCGGATGGCCCAAGGCGGCTTACCAGTTCGAGGTGCAGAACTACGAGAACCAATGGGGCATGCTGGGTCCGTACCAGACCAGCAGCCCGGTCGGTCTCTTCGGCGCCTACTGGTTCGCCAACGCGACATTCAAGTTCTGAACGGCAATGCCGGAACGGCGTGACGGGCACATCACGGCGCTTTGCGCATGCCCGGCTGGCGCTTTTTCGTGCACGGCCGGTCTTTCCATCGAACGGACTGACGAGCGATGACCACAGAAAATTCCACGCTGACGCGCCGCGAGTTGTTGCGCATGATCGGCGCGACCGCAGGCGGCGCGCTGATGTACCAGGCGATGAACAGCCTGGGTTTCGCAGGCGAATCGAGCTTCGCGCCCGTTTCGCTGCAAGGCGCCCCCCGGGGCGCTTCGGTGCTTGTGCTTGGCGCCGGCATCGCCGGCATGGTCGCAGCCTACGAGTTGCGCGCAGCCGGCTACAAGGTGCAGATCCTCGAATACAACCATCGCGCTGGCGGCCGCAACTGGTCGATCCGCGGCGGCGACAGGTACACCGAACTCGGCGGCTTCAAGCAGGAGTGCAGGTTCGACGAAGGCCTCTACGTCAACCCCGGTCCATGGCGGCTGCCCTACCACCACTACGGCATCCTGCATTACTGCAAGAGGCTCGGCGTGCCGCTCGAAGCCTTCGTCCAGGTCAACTACAACGCCTACGTGCACAGCACGAAAGCGTTCGGCGGCAAGCCCCAGCGCTATCGCCCGCTCAAGGCCGACTACCACGGCCACGTCTGCGAACTGCTCGCCAAGGCCGTGCGCACGAGCAAACTGGAAGACGCGGTGACGAAGGAAGACCAGGAGAAGCTGCTGTTCTCGCTGCGCGCGATCGGCGCGCTCGACCAGAACTTCGCCTACACGAAGAACAACGGCAGCAGCAATCGCCGCGGCTTCGAGAAGGATCCGGGCGGCGGCCTGACCGCCGTGCCGATACCGTCCGAACCCATGGGCCTGAAGGACGTGCTCGACTCCGGCCTGTGGATGGCGCTTGCCGTCGGCGACTTCTACGAAATGCAGACGACCATGTTCCAGCCGGTCGGCGGCATGGGCAGGATCGGCGAGGCGTTCGGCAAGGAACTCGGCGCGCTCATCCGCTACAACGCCAAGGTGATCGAGATCAAGCAGGACGCCTCCGGCGTGACCGCGACCTACGAGGATACGACCCGGCCCGGCAGCAAGCTCAGCGCGCGCGCCGACTGGTGCGTCAACACGATTCCCCTGTCGATCCTCAGCCAGATACCGATGAACGTCGGCCAGGCGATGGCCGAGGCGATCTCGGCTGTGCCGTATTCGGCAGCGATCAAGATCGGCCTGCAGTTCAAGCGCCGTTTCTGGGAGGAGGACGAGAACATCTACGGCGGCATCACCTACACGGACCTGCCTATCTCCAACATCGCCTATCCGAGCAGCGACTACTTCAGCAAAGGCAAGGGCGTGCTGCTCGGCGCCTACATGTGGGGCCTGGCCGCGATGGACTTCACCGCGATGACGCCGCAGCAGCGCGTGCAGAAGTGCGTCGAAATGGGCACTCGGATCCATCCGCAGTACGCCAGGGAATTCGACAACGGCGTCGCGATGGCATGGCACCGCTCGCCGTTCACGATGGGCTGCGCCGGCGCGTGGACCGACGAACTGCGCGACAAGCACTACGACAACCTGTGCCAGATCGATGGCCGCATCGTGTTGGCCGGCGAGCACGCCTCGTACATTCCGGCCTGGCAGGAGGGCGCGGTTACCTCCGCGCTCGACGCGATCGGCCGCCTGCACCAACGCGCCGTTTCGGCCGGAGCCAAGGCATGAACAGGATGCGATCGACACTTCGCGTTCTCGGCTTGGTCGCCATGCTGGCGTTACTCGCCGGCAACGCCCGAGCCGACGACAACGGCGCCTTCAGCAACGCCGAACTCAAGGTCTCGACCGGCGAGCAGGTCTACCAGCACATCTGCCAGGGCTGCCACATGCCCGACGGCCGCGGCGCGGTCGGTGCAGGTCGCTATCCGGCGTTCGCCGGGGATCCCGCACTGGCCTCGACCCGCTACGTGACCGCCACCGTATTGTATGGCCGGCGCAACATGCCGTCCTTCATCGAGCGCCCATCAGGGTCGGGCGACCTGCTGCCGTTCATGCGCGCCGTTTCGCTCGGCGACGAGCAGATCGCCGGCGTCGTCAACTATATCCGCACGCATTTCGGCAATCACTACAGCGACAAGTTGACCGCCGCGGATGTGGCCGCATTGAGACAGAAAAAGTAGGTCGCCGCCCAAGCGTCGCGCGCAGGGCGGCGGCGCTTACGCTTTCGCAAAGCCAAGGCGACCGTGGTCGGCATCGACCTTGACGGTGTCGCCCGGCTGGAACCTGCCTTCGAGAATCTCCTTCGCCAGCGGATTCTCGAGTTGCTGCTGGATCGCGCGCTTGAGCGGACGCGCGCCGAACACCGGATCGAAGCCGACGTTGCCGAGCAGGTCGAGCGCCTTGTCGCTGATCGTCATGTTCAACTGACGCTCGGCCAGACGCTTGCCGAGATACGCCGTCTGGATGCGCGCGATCTGCCGGATCTGCGTCTTGTCGAGCGGACGGAACACGACGATCTCGTCGAGGCGGTTGATGAACTCGGGCCGGAAGTGCGCCTGCACGACGCCCATCACCGCCGCCTTCATCTTGGTGTATTCCTCCTCGGTGTCGCCGGTCATCTCCTGGATCAGCTGTGAGCCGAGATTGCTCGTCATCACGATCACGGTGTTGCGGAAATCGACCGTGCGGCCCTGGCCGTCGGTCAGGCGGCCGTCGTCGAGCACCTGCAAGAGGATGTTGAACACGTCGTGATGCGCCTTTTCGACCTCGTCGAGCAGGATTACGCTGTACGGACGGCGGCGCACCGCTTCGGTGAGATAACCGCCTTCCTCGTAGCCGACATAGCCAGGGGGCGCGCCGATCAGGCGCGCGACCGAATGCTTCTCCATGAATTCGCTCATGTCGATGCGCACGAGCGCGTCGCCCGAGTCGAACAGGAATTCGGCCAGCGCCTTGCACAGCTCGGTCTTGCCGACGCCGGTGGGGCCGAGAAACAGGAACGAGCCGTTCGGCCGGTTCGGATCGGACAGGCCCGCGCGCGAGCGCCGGATCGCGTCCGCGACCGCATGCACCGCCTCGTCCTGCCCGACGACGCGCTGATGCAGCACGTCCTCCATGCGCAGCAGCTTTTCGCGCTCGCCTTCGAGCATCTTCGACACCGGGATGCCGGTCCAGCGGCTGACGACCTCGGCGATCTCCTCGCCGGTCACTTTCTGCTGGAGCAGACGGAAGCCGCTGGCCTCGGCCTCCTGCGCCGCGCCGAGCTGCTTTTCCAATTGCGGGATTTTTCCGTACTGGATTTCCGCGACTTTCGCCAAGTCCTGCTTGCGCTGCGCGGCCTCGAGTTCGGCGCGCGCGTTTTCGATCTCCTCCTTGATCTTGGTCGTGCCCTGCACGGCGGCCTTCTCGGCCTTCCACACTTCGTTCAAGTCGGAGAACTCGCGCTCGAGCTTGGCGATGTCGGCTTCGAGATCGGCCAAACGCTGCTGCGATTCCTTGTCCCTCTCCTTCTTCAGCGCCTCGCGCTGGATTTTCAACTGGATCAGGCGACGCTCGAGCCGATCCAGTTCCTCCGGCTTGGAATCGATCTCCATGCGGATGCGCGAAGCCGCCTCGTCCATCAGGTCGATGGCCTTGTCGGGCAACTGGCGGTCGGGAATATATCTGTTTGAAAGCGTGGCCGCCGCCACGATGGCGGGATCGGTGATCTCGACGCCGTGGTGCAGCGCGTACTTCTCCTTGAGGCCGCGCAGGATCGCGATCGTGTCCTCGACGCTCGGCTCGCCGACGAACACCTTCTGGAAGCGGCGCTCGAGCGCGGCGTCCTTCTCGATGTACTTGCGGTATTCGTCGAGCGTGGTCGCGCCGATGCAGTGCAGCTCGCCGCGCGCGAGCGCGGGCTTGAGCATGTTGCCCGCGTCCATCGCGCCGTCGGCCTTGCCCGCACCGACCATCGTGTGCAGTTCGTCGATGAAGAGGATGATGTTGCCCTCCTCCTTCGACAGATCTTTCAGCACGGCTTTGAGGCGCTCCTCGAACTCGCCGCGGAATTTCGCGCCGGCGATCAGCGCGCCCATGTCGAGCGAGAGCACGCGCTTGTCGCGCAGCCCTTCGGGCACCTCCCCGTTGACGATGCGCTGGGCGAGGCCCTCGACGATCGCGGTCTTGCCGACGCCGGGCTCGCCGATCAGCACGGGGTTGTTCTTCGTGCGCCGCTGCAGCACCTGGATCACGCGGCGGATTTCCTCGTCGCGGCCGATCACCGGATCAAGCTTGGACTTCTCCGCACGCGCGGTCAGGTCGATCGTGTATTTCTCCAGCGCCTGGCGCTGATCCTCGGCGTTCTCGTCGGCCACCTTCTCGCCGCCGCGCATCTTCTCGATCGCCGCTTCGAGCTTCGCTTTCGTCGCGCCGGCCGCCTTGAGCGCCTGGCCGACCTCGCCCTTGTCGTCCACCGCGGCGAGCACGAACAGCTCGCTCGCGATGAACGCATCGCCGCGCTGCTGCGCAAGCTTGTCGGTCAGGTTGAGCAGGCGCGACAGCTCGTTGGAGACGTTGATGTTGCCTTCCTGCCCCTTCACCTGCGGCAGGCGCTCGATCGCCTCGTTCACGCGCTGGCGCAGCACGGGCACGTTGACGCCGGCCTGCGCGAGCAACGGCACGGTCGAGCCACCCTGCTGGTCGAGCAAGGCCGCCATCACATGCGCGGGTTCGAGCATGTTGTTGTCGCGTCCCACGGCGAGGCTCTGCGCATCGGCGAGCGCCTGCTGGAAACGCGAAGTCAGTTTGTCCATTCGCATCGGGAAATCCACACAATGAAAAGGGGCCGCAGCCGCACACTGCGCAAGATATGGGGTGCGACGGCATCCGCTTCAACCGCGATCGTGCCACGGCGCGGGTACCGGCGGCGCAGCGGCCGCCCCCATCGTCAACCTTCCGCAAGCCAGATCAGGCTGGCAAAGCGGCCGCCGATGCGGTCGCGACGATGGGAATAGAAACGCGCATCGACACAGGTGTCGAAACCGCCGCCATGCACCCGGTCGATGCCGAGCGCCGCCAGCCGATTGCGTGCGAGCGCGTAGAGATCGCAATGCCAGTGTCCTGGCCGCGTCGGCGCGAACGCCTGCGCGTCGTGCGCGGACCGCGCGAGGAAAGTCTCGCGCACCTCGTCACCCACTTCGTAGGAACGCGCGCCGATCGCCGGCCCGAGCCAGACCATCAGCCTTTCGCGCGGCGTGTGCAACTTCCCGATGCAGCGCTCGATCACACCCGCGGCAAGGCCGCGCCAGCCGGCATGGATCGCGGCGACGCCGCTGCCGTCGTCGGTGCAGACGAGCAGCGGCAGGCAATCGGCGGTGAGCACCGCCAGCACGACGCCGGGCGCGTGCGTCAACGACGCGTCGGCGCACGGCGTATCGCCGCCCGGGGCCGCGGCATCGAACGACACCACATCGGTGCCGTGCACCTGGCGCAGCCAGCGCGGCTCGCGCGGCAGGTTCAGTAACCCCACCAGCGCCGTGCGATTCGCGGCGACCGCCACCGGATCGTCGCCGCAATGCGCGCCAAGATTGAATGTATCGAACGGCGCCTGCGACGTGCCGGGCATGCGTCGCGTCGTCACCGCCGCGCGGACGCGCGCAGGCGCGGGCCAGTGGGGCACGAGAATCGCGGCGACGGTCGAAGAAACGGGCATCGGATGCGTGCTGCAGCGAGGCCCCGGTCAGACCAGCGCCGCCACCATCACGCGCTTGCCGTGTCGAAGCTGCTCGTAGCCGTCGGCCGGCACGGGCAGCACCCAGGCTTCCCGGAAGCCGACCGCGCGCAGCAACCAGATCAGGCCCTCGGTGCTCGGCGCCAGGCACACGCCGGTGACGCTGGCCTCGGGCGCGTGCGTCTCGTCCACCTCGTCGATGATGCCGAAGCAGCCCTTGAGCGGGCGCACGTATTCGTACGAACCCCAGTCGACCATGCCCGCCATGTGCGGCACGACCTGGGTTTCGATCACGCAGGCGCGGCGCGCGAGCGAACGCGCGACGCGCAGCGCGCCGACCGGGTTCTCGAGGTGATAGAGCAGGCCGAACATCAGCACGAGATCGTGTGTGCCGTCGGCCTGCGGCTTCAACGCGAACACGTCGCTCTGCCGCGCCTGGATCACATTCAATTCGTAGATACGCGCGAGCAGCGCGGCGTCCTCGACGTGCTCGGCGCGCGCGTCGACCGCCTCGACGCGGCCGAAGCCGGCGCGCGCGAGCTGCAGCGAGAACCAGCCCTGGTGGCAGGCCAGGTCGATCGCGCTCAGCGCGCTGCGGTCGCCGCCGAGCCGGTCGGCGAGGAACGCGTCGAGCATGCGCGCGCGCGTGTGATGGATCGCATCGACGCGGCCGTCGTGCGTGCTGGCCAGTTGCCGTCCGTCCGGCAGGGTCAACGGGTAGAACCATTGTTTTTCCATCGCACGCGCGTACAGCGCAGCGCGGTCGCTCGCATCGAGAGACATTGCAACTCCTGTGAAAATGGCACGCTGCACCGGCCGATGCCGTCACACGCGCCGGCGCGAAACCCCTTGCGAACCGGCCGCGAGCGACGGGGTCCCGCGCATCGCGGAAAGCAAGACACGAGCGCAACGGGCCTCTTCAACCGCGCCCTCAGGCCGCCAACGACTGCGCCACCTTCGCTTCGATCCAATGCAGGTCGGGAATGATAGCCTGATCGCTGCGCACGAGCACATGCGCGGTCGTGCCGGGGAGAAGCCTGCTGCCGTCGTCGGTACGCACGAGCAGGTCGGAGGTGATCGTGGTCAGGCGCGGCAGGCCCTGCGCGAGCAGGCCGATATGCGTCATCACGCCGTCGCGGTCGTCCAGCGTCTTGAGCACGATCACGCGCGCCTGGCGCGTTTCGTCCAGCGCGTTCACGCCGGTCATCCTGGCGAACGAGACCAGCGGAATCATGTGCTCGCGCCATGGCAGCCGCCCGAGCAGCCACGACGGCGCGCCGTCGATCTTCTCGACGTCGGCGAGCTGCGCGATTTCCGCGACCGTGGCGTTCGGCAGCAGCAGGCGGGTGCCGCTCACCGGGATCAGCACGGCGTGGATTTCGCGCGGTAAAATCTCGCCCATCTCCTGTCCTTCGCGTTATCGCGCCGCGCCGAGCAATTCGCGGATGTTGTTGACCAGTTCGGCTTCCTGGTAGGGCTTGCCGAGATAGCCTTCGACGCCGATCTCGTGCGCGCGCTGGCGGTGCTTGTCGCCGGTGCGCGAGGTGACCATGATGATCGGCACGTGCAGCGTGCGCGGATCGGCTTTCACGTACTCGGCGAACTGGTAGCCGTCCATGCGCGGCATCTCGATGTCGAGCACGACGAGGTCGGGGATGCGCTCGCCGAGTTTCTCGATCGCGTCGATGCCGTCCTTCGCGGTGACCACGTCCATGTTCTCGCGCTCGAGTACGCGCGTAGTCGCCTTGCGCATCGTGATCGAGTCGTCGACGACCATGATCGTGGCGCGGCGCGGCGCCGGCGCGGCCGCCGCGGGCGCGGTCGCCGCGATATCCTTCGGGTGCGATCCGGCCACGCGGCGCAACAGCGGCGCCAGGTCAAGAATCATGATGACCGAGCCGTCGCCCATGATCGTGGCGCCGAGGATGCCGGGCACCGAGGTGATCTGGGGGCCGACCGACTTGACCACGATTTCACGCGAGCCGTGCACCGCATCGACGCGCACCGCAGCGCGCTGGTCGCCGCTGCGCACGATCAGCAGGGGTGCCTGCGTGTCGCCGACGACGGCGGGCGAGGTTTCCTGCAACAGCGGCGCGAGCGCGATGATCGGGAACGATTCGCCGGCGTAGGGGTACTCGGGGTCCTCGCTCGCCAAGCGCGCATCGATCTCCTCGCGCGGAACGTGCACCGCACCCTGCACGGCATTCATCGGGATGGCGTAATTGGCCTCGCCGATGCGCACGATGATCGCCTGGGTGACGCCGAGCGTGAACGGCAGGCGCACGGTGAACGCGGCGCCGCGGCCCGGAGTGGATTCGATCACGAGCGAACCACCGAGCTGCTTGATCTGGTTGGAGACCACGTCCATGCCGACGCCGCGACCGGCCAGCTGGGTCAGGCTTTCGGCGGTGGAGAAGCCGCTGCTCAGGATGAAGGCGTCCAGTTCGCGGTCGCTCACGCGCGCGTCGGCGGCGAGCAGGCCGCGTTCGATCGCGCGGCGGCGGATCGCCTCGCGGTCGAGGCCGCGGCCGTCGTCGCTGATGCGCAGCACGGTCTCGGTCGCCTCGCGCGCGAGCGCGATGCGCACGTTGCCCTCGACCGGCTTGCCACCGGCGAGGCGCTCGGGCACGCTCTCGATGCCGTGCGTGAGCGCGTTGCGCAGCATGTGCTCGAGCGGCGCTTTCATGCGCTCGAGCAGGGTGCGGTCCATTTCGCCCTGCGCACCCTCGACGTGCAGGACCGCCTCCTTGCCGAGCGCGACCGCGGTCTGGCGCAGCGTGCGCCGCAGCGCCGGCACGATCGAGTCGAACGGCACCATGCGCGTGCGCATGAGGCTTTCCTGCAGGTCGGCACTGACGCGCGACTGCTGCGTCAGCAACGACTCGGACTGGCGCGTGAGCGCATCGAAGCCGACCTGGATCGAAACCAGGTCCGACATCGACTCTGCCAAGCTGCGCGAAAGCTGCTGCAACTGGCTGAAGCGGTCGAGTTCGAGCGGATCGAACGACGACGCATCACCCTCGCGCTGGAAGCGCGAGGCCATCTGCGCCTCGGCCTCGAGCTCAAGGCGGCGCATCTGGTCGCGCAGGCGCGACACGGTGGTTTCCATTTCGACGACGTTGCCGCGGTAGCTCGCGATCTGCTGTTCGAGGCGCGAACGGTAGATCGCCACCTCGCTGGCGCCATTGACCATCGTGTCGAGCTGGGCGGCGCGCACGCGGATGTATTCGCCGCCGGAGATTGCGGGTTCCACGTCCTGTTGCGGTACATCCACGAGCGACATGAATTCCGTCGCCTCGACCTGTGGCTGCTGTGGCGGTACGCGCGTATCAGGGTCCGGCGCGACGGAGGTTGTCGTGTCCACGAGCGCACCTTCCGCATCGGCGGCGGTTTCACCGCGCGACAGCGCCTCGATGCGCGCGATCAGCACCGTGGGCATCGTCGTCGGCTGACGCGCAGCCGCGGCCTGGACCTGCGTGTGCAGCGTGTCGAACCCCTGTTCGACCGCGTGCAGCATCGCGCCGTCGAGCGTGCGTCCGTGTTCGACCGCACCTTCGAGCAGCGACTCCATCGCGTGGCCGAGATCGCCGATCGGCGCGAGCTGCGACATGTTCGCGCCGCCCTTGATCGTATGCAGGTCGCGGCGCAGCGCGTCGAGCAGCCCGGTGTCGCCCGGTGCGGCATGCAGGCGCAGCAAGAGCGCATCGGAACGATCGAGGATTTCCTGCGCCTCGAGCAGGAAGACGTCGAGCAGGTCCTCGTCGATGTCGGGCGCCGGATGCGCCGGGCCAGCCGGGGCCGCCTCATCGGATGCGCGCGGCGACGCGGATTCGGCCGCAGGCAGGTCGGCGGGGGCGACATGCGGAAGCTCCGCCGCCGGCGCCATGGCAACTTCGTCTACTGCGGTAGCCTGTTCGGCGAGCGACGACTGTTCGGCGGGGGCGTCGATCGACGCGGACTTTTCCTCGTCGCCCGGCGACAACGAGTCGAGCTCCGGCGCGACCGCTGCCACCTCCGGTTCGACATGGGCGATCGTCTCGCCTGCAGGGACCTCCATGCGCAACGCGGCGAGGCGGGCGGCGAGGCCCGCGGTTTCGGGCGCCGCCGTGCCATTCTCGAGTGCGGCAAGCGCAGCCTTCACCGCAGCGACCACGTCGTCGAGCACGCCGACCCCGTTGGCGTCGAGCGCATGACCGGCATTGCGCGCGCGCGCAAGCCAGCCTTCGAATGGCGCGAGCAACTGCGCCATCTGCGGGGCATCGATCATGGCAAAGGCGCCGTTGAGCGTATGCGCAGCGCGCACGAGATCCTCGCGCACGATGAGGGGTTGGTGCTCGTGCGTGGCGGCTTCGATCACGCCGAGATGCGTTTCGGCCTCGCTGCGCAGCACTTCGAGCAGCAAACGATCAACCGGCGGCTCCAGGGACGCGGTCGCATGCGCTTCGGCGGTTTCCACCTCGTCCGCCGCGATCTCCACAGGCTGCGCCTCGTGCCCGGCGGCGGCCTCGAATGCGAAAGCCGGCACCGGCTCCACTTCGGCCGCATCTTCGACCGGCTGCGGGATTTCCGCAGCGACGGCCGGTGCCGCCTCGGCATCGGATTCCACGACCGGGCTTTCCACGTCGACAGCGTGTTCGACGACAGGCGCGATCTGGTCGTCTGCGGATTCGGCCGCGGCGACCGCGCCGGATTCGACAGGCGGCAATACCTCCAACGCCGGCGGTTCGCCCCCCGTTTGCGCAGGCGCGGCCGCGGGCTCGACCACGGCGATATCGGCGGCAGGCGCTTCGATCGCGGGCGGCGCAGTCGCGGACTCGGCGAAGGGATCGACAGCCGGCGGCGAAACGTCCCCCGCGCAGAGGCGGTCGATGGCTGCTGCGAAGCCCTCCATTGCGAAACTCGAACGCTCGTGTCTGGCGAATTCGTTGCGGAAATTGGGCAGCGTGTCGATCGCCTGGCCGACGATCTGCAGCAACGGCGGGCTCGCGCCGATGCTGCGGTCGAGCACACGATTGAGCATGTTCTCGATCTTCCAGGCGAAGTCACCGAGCGCGAGCGCGCCGACGAGGCGACCGGAACCTTTGAGCGTATGGAACGAGCGACGCACGATCTTGAGATCGACGATTTCTTCCGGATTCGCGCGCCACAACGGGAAATGCGTGCGCAGATTCGCGATCTCCTCGTCCATTTCGTCGAGGAAAACCTGGCGCAATTCCTCGTCGACGATCGGCGCCGCGTCGGGCGGAGGTGCCTCGACCGGACGTGGCGCGGGTGCGGGCGCCGGTTCGGCGGCGACCGCCCCCACCGGGCGGCTCTCCGACCAGTAGCCGAGCGAGCCGAGGCGTTCGTGCATCAGCTCGAGCACGCGCTCGCCGTCGCCGCGCTGCTCGCGGATCGCCTCGATGTAGTACTCGATCGAGGCGACCGTGTCGGCGAACGCTTCGATCTGGCCGTGTTCCGGAATGCGTTTTTGCTCGAGCAACTCGTTGCGGATATACCGCACCATCGCGTCGACCGGTTTGGCCGCGTCGCGCTTCCCGAGCATGTCGAGCGCGCCGGCAACCTCGGTGAGAAGGGCGGGGGCGGATTCGAGGCGAGTATGGTCCCAGGGCGCCTCGATGAAGGCGACGACCGCCTCCTTGACCTTGGTCACGTTGACCAGTGCTTCCTTCATCAGTACATAGAGCAGGCGCACGATTTCGGCGCGCGGCACGATGCTGCCGGACCCTGCATCGGTCGTTTCTTGCCTCGCCCCCAGACGCACGATATGGGCATCGAGCGAGGCCTCGACGACGAGCAGGCCGCCGGCGATGTCGAGCAGGCTGTCCTCGTCGGCCTCGACTTCGCCCCTGACGATGCGGTTGATCGCATCGCGCTGATCGCGCACGAGCTGGCGCGGTTGGCCCATGCCGAGCATGCCGAACGTGTCGGCCAGGCCGGCCAGCGTTTCAGCCTGCATCGCCAGGTCGGCGACATTGCGCTGCGGCGAGTGCAGATAGACGTTGAGCGTATCCTTGATCCGCAGAAGATCCTCGCGAATGCCGCCGGCAACCGTGTCGAGCAGCTCGCGGTTGTGGCCGGAGATCGAGCCGTGCGCATGTTCGAGCTCTTCCGGCGTCGGCAGCAGATGCGCCAGGTTGTAGAAATTGACTACGGCCTCGGCGCGCGGCCCTTGCACCGGCTCGTGCGCGAGGTAGTAGAGCAGGTTCTTGACCAGTTCCTTGGACGACGTCGCGTCGAGCGCCGCCTCGCCCTCTTCGATCAGGCGCCTCATCTCGCGATCGAGCTTGCCGAACAGCAGCTTGATCGCCACGCTGGCCTCGATCGCCCCGCTCTGCGCGCCTTCGACCATGGCGCCGGCGATCCACCACAGCCGGCGCGCGACGTCGTTGCCACAGCCCGCATACAGGGTGTCGAAGATTCTGCGCGATGCGCGCGAGCGGCGTGGTCGTGCCGCGATCGGATATCCAGCGCAACAGCATGGCCTGATATTCGTTGCGCAGGCTCGTCGCCGTGGTGCGCAGGATCGCCGGATGCAGCGGCTGCACGGCCGGCGCGGGCAGCTTCGCGTCGATGTCCGGCGCGAACAGCACCGCTTCGCTCAGGAGTTTGTCGCCCCGCGCCGCACGCAGATCGTTGAGCAGCGGCAGCAGCACGATGGGAATGTCCTTGTGCCCGCTCTGCAGCCGCTCGATGTAGTCGGGCAGTTGCAGGAGGCCGCGCATCAGCACGGAATAGACGTCCTCGCGCGGCGCGATGCTGCCGTCGACGATGCCGCGCACGACGCGTTCCATTTCCTCGGCCACGAGTGCGGCACCGTACAGCTCGACCATGTGCAGCGTGCCGTGCGTGGTGTGCAGGTCGGCGGCGCAATCGCGTATCGCCTGCACGTCGGCGGGAGTTGCAGCGTAGTGTTCGAGCGCATGGCGCGCATGCTTCAGCGTCGCGTCGAGTTCGGGCTTGACCCAGCCCAGCGTCGTCAGATCGGCTTCATGGGAGAAATTCATCGACTGACCCGCCATCAATCCGGCAACTTGAAGTCGGCGACCGAACGGCGCAGGTCGGACGAGAGCTGGGCAAGGTTGCCGATCGATTCGGCGGTATGGCTCGCGCCGGACGCGGTCTGCGCCGTGATGTCGGAGATGACGTTCATCGTCGACGACACGCTGGCGACTTCCGCCGACTGGCGCTGCGCGGTGACCGCGATGTTCTGGATCAGCGCGGCGAGGTTGCCCGACACGGTTTCGATTTCGCCGAGCTGCGTGCCCGCCTGCTCGGCGAGCTTGGCGCCGCTGACCACCTCGCTCGTGGTCTGTTCCATCGACGCGACCGCTTCGTTGGTGTCGACCTGGATCGCGCTGACCAGCGTTTCGATGCGCCGCGTCGCCGCCGATGCGCGTTCGGCGAGCCGTTGCACTTCGTCGGCGACGACTGCGAAACCGCGACCGGCCTCGCCAGCCGAGGCGGCCTGGATCGCCGCGTTGAGCGCGAGGATGTTGGTCTGCTCGGAAAGATCGTCGATCAGCTCGACGATCGTGCCGATTTCCTGCGAGGACTCGCCCAGACGCTTGATGCGCTTCGAGGTGTCCTGAATCTGCTCGCGGATCGAGTCCATGCCCGCGATCGTCTGGCGCACGATCGAGACGCCCTTGCCCGCGATGCGCACCGAGTTCTGGGCCACGTCGGCGCTGTCGGCGGAGTTCTTCGACACGTCGCGCGCCGAGGCGGCGATCTCGCTCATCGTGTTCGAAGCGTTGTTGATCTGGCGCGCCTGGTGCTCGGCCGCATCGGCCAGATGCAGTGCGGTGGCCTGCGTCTCGTTCGCCGCGGCGGCGACTTGCACGGCGGTCTCGTTGATCGTGGTGACGAGCGAACGCAGCGCGTCGATCGCGTAGTTGACCGCGTCGGCGATCGTGCCGGTGAAGTCCTCGGTCACGGTCGCCTTCACGGTCAGGTCGCCGTCGGCGAGCGAACCCATTTCGTCGAGCAGGCGCTGAATCGCCGCCTCGTTGCGCTGGTTGAGCTCGGCGCTCGAGGCCAGGCGCCTGCGCTGGTCGCGGAACAGCTTGAGCGCGAGGAAGAGGACGAGGAAAATCGCGAGTACTGCGGCGCCGAGACCGATCCACAGATTCGGAAACCGCCGCGTCGAACCGAGCCCGGCGACGTGCTCGGACAGCGGATCGGCCTTGAACAGCAAAGTCTGGCTGTCGATCGATGCCTTGTCCGCCGCCTGCTTGACCGACTGCAGGGTCGGCGCGGCCTCGAACAGGCGCGTCACTTGCGGCGCCAGGGCTATCCATTGCTTGTTGACGTCCTCGAGAATCTCGCGCGCACTGGCGTTGTCGACGGCACGGATGTCGAGATCGGCGTTGCCGTTGATCAGTCCGGTCAGCGCGAGGCCGTAGAATTGCGAGTCGCGCTGCAGGCCGGCGGCGGCGGCCGGCGAGTCCTCGCCGGCGGCGACGATCGCCTGGGCGCGGCGCTGCATGCGATCGGCGTAGAGCATCTGGCCCGAGACGGTCTTCACCTGCTTGGCCGCGGCGCCGCGATCGGTGAGGATCTTTGCCACTTCCTCCATGCGCGAATTGAGCACCGCCGTCTTGCGGTTGAAGTCGTCCATGATCGCCGATGTGCTGAGCACCAGTTCCTGGTTTTCGAGCACCTTGGCCGCGTCGCCGGAAAGCTGGGTCCAGGTCTGGTCCAGGTCGGCGAAGTCCGCTTTCAGCGTCGGCATGTCGGCATAACCGCGCATGCCGGTGCGCGCGTCGCCGTTCTTCAGGCGCGCGGCCAGGTCGGCGATCGTGTCGCGCGTGTGCTTGAGGCTCGCGAACGCATCGAGGTTGCCGCCGGCCGCATCCGCGCTCTGGCGCGACAATTGCTGCGACAGCACTTGGATGCGCGTGACCAGCGCGCCGGCCTGCGCATCCTGGCCCGCATTGATCGACAGCCAGATGAAGTCGACCACCGCCACGATGATGCTGACGACGAGCAAGGCCACGAGCAGGCCGTTGATCCCGCCCGATCGCTCACCGCCGCTACCTGCCCCTGTGCTCATCTACCGCCACCTCGCAACATTCCCGAAACCCGCGCAGCGCAACGCCGCGCACGTGAAAACCTATGCCGCCGCCTGCGAAAATTCGTTCGCGCGCACGAGCGCCGCAATGCTGAAACGGCTCCATTGCACATCGCCGAGCGCGTAGTGCCCGACGACGTAGCGCCCGATCACGTCGTCCGCCGGCGCCGAGACGCGCTGCCCGTTGCCGAAGCTGCGCTGGCCGACGACTTCGTCGACGAGCAGACCGACGCTGCCGCCGCTCTGGCGCACGAGCAGGACGCGACTGGAATTCGAAAGGCTCGCCGCCTCGCCCGAAAGAAAATCCTTCAGATCGATCAGCGGCAGCAGATTGCCGCGCACGCTGGCGACACCGAGCAGCCACGTGCGCGCGCCGGGCACGCGCGTGACTTCGGGAAAGGCAAGGATTTCGTTGACCTCGGTCAGACTCGAGACGAGATGGCGGTCGCCGACGCGGAACCCGATGCCGCGCCACAGGTCGTCCGCGGACGCTCCGGCCGCCGTTCCGGCGCCGGCGTGGGCGAGGCTGAGCCGTTCGTAGCCGGCAAGTATCTCGAAGGGGGATTTCACCGAATCGTTCATGTCCGCGCCCTGCGATATTTTCCGTCCGGCCCTGGGGTTCAGCGCGAGACGACGTGCCGGCGGATCGCGCCGAGCAGTTCTTCCCGCGTGAACGGCTTGGTCAGGTACTCTTCCGAACCGACGACGCGGCCGCGCGCCTTGTCGAACAGGCCGTCCTTCGAGGAGAGCATGATCACCGGCGTCGATCGGTAGGTCGCGTTGTTCTTGATCAGCGCGCAGGTTCTGGTAGCCGTCGAGGCGCGGCATCATGATGTCGACAAAGATGATCTGCGGACGATGGTCCGCGATCTTCGCCAGCGCCTCGAAGCCGTCGACGGCGGTGATGACTTCGCAGCCTTCCTTCTTCAGCAGCATTTCCGCGGTGCGGCGGATCGTCTTCGAATCATCGATGACCATCACCCGCAAGCCCGTCAGTCCCGCCCCGTTCACTGCTTCGTCCACTCGATGTCTCCCAACCTGCCACGAACTGCCGCCATTCTCGCACGCGGCCGGCCAAGATTCCCCGTTCGCCGCCATGCCGACGCCATTGCGGGCGTCGGCCAGTACAGAGTGGTCGTTTAATCTCAAGCTCGCGGCCCTGTCAAGCGAATATCGCCGAGGACGATCAAACACGCAACCGCGCCATCCCGCACGCTCGATACCGCGCTGTGCCGGATCGTCCGCAAGCCCCTTTTTGCGCGGATGTTAGTATAGACAGGCCGCAACACGCCCACATGTGCGGTATATCACGTTTCGATGCGGCAGGCTGCGAGTTGCGGCAGCCGACAGCCCAACCCGACGGTAGCTTCCGATGACCTCGACCCTGGCCGTGCTGATGGACCCGATCGAGGCCATCCACATCAAGAAAGATTCCACCTTCGCCATGCTGCTCGAAGCGCAGCGGCGCGGCTATCGCCTGCTCTATCTCACTCAGGGCAGCCTCGCGTTGCGCGGCGCCGAGCCGTGGGCGAACGCGGCGCCGCTCGAGGTACGCGAGGACGCTCGCGACTGGTTCACGCTCGGCGCGCGCGAATGGATCGACTTGCGCAAGGTCGGCGTGATCCTCGCGCGCAAGGATCCCCCGTTCGACTCGCAATTCCTCTACGACACGCTCGTGCTCGACCGCGCCCAAGCCGGCGGCGCGCAGGTGATCAACGATCCGCGCGCGTTGCGCGACGCCAATGAAAAGCTGTTCGCGCTGCATTTCCCGCAGTGCATCGCGCCGACGCTGGTCGCACGCGAAGCAGCGGCGCTCAAGGCGTTCGCGCGCAAGCACGGCCGCATCGTGCTCAAGCCACTCGACGGCATGGGCGGACGCGGCATCTTCCTAAGTTCCGGCGACGACGCGAACCTCAACGTCATCCTCGAAACGCTCACGCTGGAGGGCCGCGAATTCGCGATGGCGCAGAAATTCATTTCCGAGATCGATGCCGGCGACAAGCGCATCCTGCTGATCGATGGCGAGCCGGTACCGTATGCGCTCGCGCGCATGCCGCAGGGCGACGAGTTCCGCGGCAACCTTGCGCGCGGCGGCCGCGGCGTCGGCGTGCCGCTGAGCGAGCGCGATAAATGGATTGCCGGCCAGGTTGGCCCCGAATTGGTCGCGCGAGGTCTGCGTTTCGTCGGCCTCGACGTGATCGGCGACTGGCTCACCGAGGTCAACGTCACCTCGCCCACCTGCATCCGCGAACTCGACGCGCAATTCGGGCTCAATATCGCCGGACAGTTGTTCGACGCGATCAAACGCGGCGTGCCGCCGCGCGATGCGGTGCGCACGTGAGCGGCAACGCCGGAGCCGGCGAGCGCCTCAGCGTCACGATGCTGTTCTCGGTCATCGCGCATGCGATGGTCGTACTCGGGTTGACCTTCGAATACGCCAAGCCCACGCCACGCCTGCCCAAGATCGACGTCATCCTCGTCCAGTCGGCCAGCGGCGTGGAGCCGGAGAAAGCGGACTTCCTCGCCAACGCCAACAACGAAGGCGGGGGCACCAGCGACAAGGCCGTGCGCCCGACCGACCTGGTCTCCGCACCCATACCCAAACCCGCGCCGGGCCTGGCCCCGGCGACGCTGGAAACCGGCGCGCGCGAACCGCAACCGGCGCGCGAGCACGAACTGCTCACGCAGAAGAAATCCGACTTCGCCGTGCATACGCAAGCGCAGACGACCGAGCAACCCGACACGGCCCATCCGAATCCGAATGCGCAGACCGAGCGCAACCTCGAAATGGCGCGCCTTGCCAACGAGCTGAGCAACGACACCCGGCTCTACGCCAAGCGGCCGAAGAAGAAATACATTTCGGCGAACACCAAGGAGGCTGCCGACGCCGCCTACCAGGCCGCCTGGGTCGCACGCATCGAACGCATCGGCAACCTCAACTATCCCGACGAGGCGCGCCGCCAGCAGTTGCAGGACGGCAAGACGCTGTCCCTCATGCTCACCACCGGCATCAAGCGCGACGGCAGCCTCGCCAGCGTCGACATCGTGCAGTCGAGCGGATTCAAGCTGATCGACGAGGCCGCCATCCGCATCGTGCGTCTCGCCGCGCCGTTTCCTCCGCTGCCGGCCAACATCGACTACGACGAGTTGTATATTACGCGCACCTGGGAATTCCAGCCCGGGCGGGTGCTGAAGACGCGTTGACGGAAGACAGAGCGTAAAGATGAATCGCCGAACAACAAAGCCGGCGCATGCGCCGGCTTTGTTGTTCGAAGTGTACCGGTGGCGGTGTAGGGTTCGAACCATTGCCAGAAAACGGCTACGTGAAGCCATTTCACGCGGATCGTATTCGGCGGATACCGCCAAACCTACCGCCAGCTCGAACTCGGACTCGGGCACGGCCGCCAGCTTCTGCCAGCGGGAGGATTGGTTGTGGGTGATGCCAAGCTCGGCGAGTGTCTGAACGTTTCGGCCATCACTTACGAGTAGGGCCGATCCATTTTCATCCTTGCCTGCCATGCGGACGCCATTTGCTTTTGGCATCCCTGCCAACAACTCACCTGCCCGGCGCTCGGCACGTTGCGGGCAGGCCGTGGATTGCGGAGAGGTGAAACACCTTGTCGTGCAAAACCTCCGAAATATCTCGGAGCTTTTCCGCAACGCTCGCTGCCTTCCTATACAGTGAAACACTATCTTGGCTCTTTCCAATCCGCTCCGCATACTCGCTCAACCCGCCCTTCTTCCCTCGGCCACCTTCGGACAGCCCGACGCAGTGCAGCGCGTGCAGGCCGATTTCCAGCGGGGACAGTTCGCCTTGCGGGTTTGCGCGCGTGCGCGACGTGGAGCGAAGGCGGTGTCGCATTATTGGGCGCCGCCTCGTCCTCGCGGGCGCGTGCGCGACGTGGAGCCGCCAGACTGAACCTGTGGAAAATTTTCCACACCTCGCGGGCGCGTGCGCGACGTCGAGCAAGAAACGAAAAGCCCGCGCTCGGCGGGCTTGTTGCTATCGTCCGGCAAAGAATCGCTCGCCGGGATCGTCGGGATCGATGACGCCAAACTCCCAAGGCTTCGGAGCGCCGCGACCAGCATCGCGCGCCAAGCGCCCGGCCAGGTGGCGATCAGATCGGGACTGCGGCGCAATCCGCAATTTTGTCGCCAGCGTGCAAGCGCGCTTCACTTCAAGATCGCGCGCAGACAACAGCTTGCGCAAGTCGTCGGCATCGGTAGTGCCGGCAATCAGCGGCGCAATGCCGTCGGCCATTGCCAGCGCACGCAGATATTCATGCAGCAGGGGATAATCGCTCGGCTTCCACCACGAGGAACCGAAAGCGCGGACGGTCTCGTCCCATTGCTCGCGCTGCGGTTGCGGAAGGTCGGCAGGTGCGGGCGGGAATCGGCCAGTGTCGGGTGCGTGTCGCTTCATGGTTGTCCTCGGGTAAGCGGGCGCCTGTGAAAGTTTCACTCCGGGCGCGGTTTCGGCGGGCATCGTCGAAAAGTTTGTGGATGCCCCCCCGGCCTAGTTCGGCTTGCCGTCCAGCTGGATCGGCGCGGATGCGGTTGCTTGGCGTCCATCGCGCGCGTGGACCGTGACGGCGAAGCGCTGCATGTCCTCGCTGACGTTGCCGTCGAAGTCCGTGAAGTCGTCGATGCCAAGCTCGGCCATCGCTATACGCATCGCTGCCTTGAACGCGAGTTCGAGCGCGGCATTCAGGTGCGTCTTCGCGATGATCTTCACTTCGCCGTCGACCAGCAGCGGCACGCATCCTGCGGGAGGGTTCTTCGCAAGCTCGGCAAGTTCGTTCGGGACTTGTTTCCAATCGGACATTGGGTTACCTCGGGTTCGTGAGTGTGTTTGCGTGAAACATGATCGACCAACGGCTAGACCGTGAAGGCTTCTCGTCGCCGGGTTCGGACGGCGCGACGGCGTAAAAGGTCTTCATTTCCGAGCTGACGATGTCGCCCTTGGCGTAGTTGTGTGCGGCGCTCCAAATGCCCCTGTAGCGCATTTGAAACGGCTCGATTTCGGCGAGTCGACGCTCGACAGCATCGAGCCGTGCATGGTGTTCGAGTGCGCCGTCGCCCAAGCCTTTGCCGTGCGCCGCTTCGAGTGCATCGAGGCGCGTGGTCAGCTTCTTGATTTGCTCGGCAAGCGCCTGCGCAATGCCGGTGACGATGCCCTTAAGCGCGGCCTCCGTGATGCCTGTCTGGCGCGGTGCGGCCTTCGGCTTCGTGCTCGACGTGGCGGGTAGTTCGCTACCAAGGCTGACATGCTTGTTCTTCATGTCGACCGTTGCCACTACATCGCCGTCCGCATTGGTGAACGTCATCACGCCCTTGGTGGTCTGCACTCGGCGCACGTCGCATTGCTCGCGCAGTTCTCGCGGCAGTAATGCCACGGCACTGTCGAACTTGCGGTAGTGCGCCTGCAACTCCGTCTCGAACTGGCGCTGCGGTTCGGTTGCCTTGATCCAAGCGTGGTCGACGACCGGCGCCGGTGTAGACGACGCCGTGCGGTAGGCGATGCACTTTGCGACGGCAACGCGCGCATCGGGATTCGCAGGGACTGCGACGCAACTCAATTCGTGCCACGACCACGAATCGAACCGCAATCCGCCATTCGGCAGCGGCGTGGATTTTAGCGACTGGAATCCAATCGACAGACTCATTGCGCCGTCTTTGATTAACTGCCAGATTTCATTCGCTCGCGCGACGCCCTGCGAAAGCTTCGCCCGGATGCGAATACCGGCACTCGTTACCTTCGCTTCGGTCACAACACCAATAGGCGCGCCGTGATCGTGGTTCGCGAGCAGCGGCAGGGGCAGCGTGAACTTCGCGCCCGTGGGCTCGACGATATCGCCGACGCGATCCTGCCGTGCCGTGGTTGCAATACCTTCAATCCAACGCTCGCCGTCGCCGGTGTCGATTGCCTTCAGGCGCAGAAAAGTTTCGTGCCGCGCTGGCGCGGTGTCTTTTTGGATAGTCATTTCTAGCTCGCCAGAGAAACGATTTCGGGAGTGCCGCCAATGCGCCAGCCTGCGAACATCGTCGCGCGGACGCCAACGCAGTTGTTTTGCCACAGGCTCACCAAAGACGTGCCGGCCGTCGTCGGGTTGGCGGGCGCGGTGTCTTGCTGGATGGCTGCGTGCTCCGCATAATCGACTGCGCCGGCCGTCCAATTAGTGGCTACTTGCGACGCATCAAACAGCAAGGCACTGCCGATTGGAACAGCGTTCGACGTGTACGCCGGGCAGCCGTACAGCGTGCCGCCCTGGACGTTCAGCAGTATGTCCGCGCGCGCGGATGCGTCGCTCGGATTCAGCACGTAGACGGCGTGCAGGCGATTGCCGCCGAACGTGCCTGCGGCGCCGGTGATGTCAGCGACGAATGCGGCATCAACTGCGTCGGCGACGGCCTGCACAAGATCGCCCTCGATGCCTTTTTCGACGGATGGATCGCAAGCCAAAAGGGATTCGCGCGTTAATACTGTCGCGCTCTGGAATTTTCGCGGCGTCAACTTGAACGTCGCCAGCGACGGCGCTCGAATCGGTGTTGCGTAGCCTTCGGGCACCTCGTTACCAATAGCGGACGCGCTCGCCAAGGTTGCCGTGTCGAACGGCCAGCGGCGCAGCGGCAATTTCCCGATCAGGCTGGCGTTCGCGGCAACGTCGAAAAACGCCTGCGCGCCCGCAGTCGTCGTGCCAGTCAGTGCGGCGGTTGTCGATTTTCTGATTTCGTCCGCGACCTCGTCGCCGTCACGCCCCCAACGCTCGCGGGCAATGATTTCGGGCGGCCGCTTGTCGGGGCCCGAGAATGACAGGGCGCGCAGGATTAGTGCGCGGGTGAAGGTTCGTGCGCCGTTATTGTCGCTGTTCGCGGCTCTCAGGATTTTGATCGCGCCGTGCGCACGTTCGAGTGCGACGGAATTGAGCAGGTCAGACATTTGAATATCCTCGTTATCGGAAATATCGCCGTCGCGGCGAGTCGAGTGCGATTATCTCAAAACACATTAAAATCGATCGTTTTTTTCTATTTTCAGCAGGAGATCAATATCCTTCGGCAGATTTTCAGGTTCAAGCTTCGGAATATCTGGACATAGCTCGCGCAAGTTGTCGATCAGCCTCGTGGCGCTCAAATACCACGTGCCGACCAGAATGCCCGCCAACGCCCTTTTATCGACACCGGCGGCCCGCGTGTGCGATTCGGCTATGGTGGCGGCTAGAACACGGGGGAGCGCCGCAGCGAGCGAATGCAGCGCCTTGTCGCGTAGGTCTGCGCCGAGCCATTGCCGCACGGCATCCGGATCGATCAGGTAGGCATGCCCTCGGCCCCGATGCCCGGCCGTCACGGTCGGGCAGCCGTTGCGGACATGCCTGCGCAGAGTCCCATGCCGCAGGCCGAGTGCGGCAGCGGCGGCGCGTAGCGGTAGGGCAGTCATGTCAGCACCTCCGCGCCCGGCCAGCGCTCACGCAGGTCGGCAACGACGATTTCCTTCGAGTCGTCCTCACGCCCAAGGCAGACGCCGACCGAGCCGTCCGGCAGGCGATACCGGACCACGGCACGATGCACATGGGCATCGTTTGCCGCCTCGGCCAGACCGGCGAGCAACTCGGCCTTGTGATCGATCAGCCATTGCCGCCGACCGTCGTTCATGGCGCCGGCGTCAGCGACGACGTTCAGGCGCAGACCGTCGACGGTCGACACGCGGACGCCGCGCAGGGCGAGTTCCTCGACGAGCTTCCGGGCTGCGGTCATGCAATCCACTCCCGCAGCGTTTCGCGTTCGTCTACCTCTTCCTTCAGCGCGATATCGAAGGCGTCGCGATCAAGGTTGTTCTCGATGGCCTCGCGCACCAGTTCCGCCAGCCGGTCGGGCGGTAGCGCCTCGGCTTGCACCGTCTGGCCGTGAAAGTTGCGGCGGTCCGTTGCCTTCGGCGGCGCCGTCAGCAGGCCGTACTTCTCGATATGCTCGGGCAGCACGGCCACGCGGCGGAATTCGACCTTGCCGCCCATGTCGACGATGAAGGCGTTTACGTCTTCGTCCAGCGCACCAAACACATGCACACCGCTTGGATCGTGGTCGCCGACGTGGAGCACCAACACGTTTCCAAGATCGGCAAACCGCTTCGCCATGTTGTGTTTGCAGGTCACGGAATCGAAGCCGCCGCTCGAATACGCGGGAACGGAAAACCTCGCGCCCGCGCGCTTCATTTGGGGCAGCATGCCCTGCGCCTCACACCATAGGGCGATACGGCGATGCTGCCCGCGCTGGCGATCGATGCGGTAGTCGTTCACCGTGTTCGCAATGGCGTCCTTTACCTCGTCCAGACCAGACCAGCCGATGTCGTCGTCGGCCGTGAAGCCGTCGTCACGGATCGATGCAAAATCGATCAAACGGGCACGCCTCGCCCGGACCAGAGTTTCGGTCAGGCGGTTGTATGCCGTCTCCGTTTTCTCATAATCGAAACTCCCGACTAGCCGGTAAAAAATCTGCCGGGCGGTCAACGGAAGATAATCCCGGTACTCGTCGAGTACGTGCTGGATGCGGTCGACGAGCTCCAGCGCCGACGCCTGCGGTCGCCAATCGGCGAAACCTCGCGGCCTGCCGTGAACTGCTTTGGGGAGGGCGGTCATAGGATGAACACCTCCATCTCGGCGTTGGTACCGGCAGCGACCCCGGCCCCCGAAGGGTGCGATTCGCCCTCCGAAGGGAGCGAAGAGTGCGGACTTTTTTGTTCGCTCCCTTCGCTCCCTTCGGCGCGCTCTTCGGCGTTGGCCAGCCGCCAATGCCACGCGCCTTTCATCCCTTCCTTCCACGCGACGGCCCCGATTTTCCGCTTTGCCCTCTTCATTTGGTCGACGGAGAAACCGGCGCCCTTGGCGTCGGCGAAAATACCGTTGGTCGACGCGGAACCATTTTTGAGTAGGTCGCGCAGAAAACTGGCTGCGTCGGCACCCGCTTCGTTTTCCGGCTCGCCTTCGGCCAGCAGTTCCCGCGCACTGCCCTCGACGGCAGCGCCCCATGTAACCCTTGACGTATGGATACCGCCGTCAATCTCGACCTGCTCCATGCCGTAGGCGTACCCGCCGCCGTCCGGGCCGATGTTCGATTTCGCCCGCGCAAAGGTCAGCGTCGCCGGCTCGCCCTCCTCGGCCTGTTGGCGGACGGTGCCGTACACGATGCGGGCCAGCGCACCGAACGCGAGACTGCCGGTCACGCGTTCCAGTGGATCGCGGCCTTGAGTACCCTTGGAATAGTGAGTGATGCCTACGAGCGCCGCGCCGAGTCGACCGGCCAGGTCGACCAGCGGCTGGAGACCACGGCGCACCTCGGCGTTTTTGTGACTATCTCCGGACACGGCACTCACCAGCGGGTCGACCACGATCATCGTCACGTTGCCGACGAGCGCCGAGGCAGCCGCAAGCTTGTCGACGTCGCGCGCGGGATCGAATGCGTACCGCTGGCCGCCCTCGACGACCTCGCCGACGATGCGGACACGCGACAGGTCCGCGCCGGCCGCGATCAGGCGCGGAACAAGCGTATCGGCAGGATCATCCTCGCCTGACCAGATCAGCACGTTACCGCGCGCCGGCCGCCAGCCCGACGGCAGCGGCGTACCGGCGCTCACGCATGCGGCAATATGCAGTGCGATGGTCGTCTTGCCCGTGCCGGGTGCGCCGGCGAGCACATGGAGTTTGCCGCGCGCGAGCCAGCCGGGCCATAGCCAGCGGATCGGGGTGGGGCGAATGGTCGATGCGTCGATCAAGGTGACGTGGTCCAGCGTCGCAGTGACCTTCGGCGCGGATGCAATCAACTTGGCGATGCCGGGTTTTCCATTATCAGTTTCGGTCGTCACGGAAATAATCCTCAGTGGGCGCGAGCGCGCCGTTCAGTTGGGTCGAGTAGTCGTTGAAGTCGCCGTTGCCGGGCGGAATCGCGAGCCGTCCACCAATGCTCATCGCGGCCACGCGCGCGGCCTCGACGCCGGTATTGCGGCCTGTTTTTTTGGCGGTCTCGGCGTCGTTGTCGGCGCAGATCGTGATCGTCGACGCGGGGTGTTTCGCCCGCAGCCATCGCGCGACGCGGACCACGTTGTTCGCCGTCATGGCGCAGTACGTCGGCAGGCCGGTTGCCTCATGCAGGGACGCGCCGGTTGCCCACCCCTCGCAAAGCAGGATGCGCGCGTGGTCGCCCTCTTCGCCGATGCGTGCGGCCAATCCACGGATGCAGGCGCCGGCGAGAAACCGCTTATCGGAATCGAAACGGATCGTCTGGAGGTTCCACAGCTCGCCGCCCTCGTCGCGCATCGGGATCAGCAGCTTGCCCCCGCTGGTGCGTGCGCCGTGGACGCCAATGCCTTTGCGTAGAAGGTACGGATGCTGCGGATCGGCAGGCTTCGACTCGGCCCACCAGCGCACGGCCAGATTGCGTGCTCCGGCCTGCCGTAGACGCACCTCGCGATCGCGCTCGGCACGGGCCGCATCGAGCATCGCCCGGATGCGCCCGCGCTCGGCATGGCCTACGGGCTTGCTGTCCAGCATGATCGTGTGCTGTGCGCCCGTTCGCCACGAACCGGCGACGATGAGCGGACGCACGCCGTCGAGGTGCGCGACCAGCCAGCAATTCGCCTTGCCCGGCCCGTCGCCCTCGCCTCGGTAGCGGCAGAGAACACCATCTAGGCGAATCCGTGACGCATCGACCGGCGCAAGCCCTACGCGCGCCAGCGCGCCGAGAACATCCGGCGCGCCGCGGTATAGATTGCGATATTGTGTAAATGTGGATGTCATCCCTCACCCCCGTGCTCGCCAGCCAGCGCGACGAGTGCCGCGCCGACCTGCGCAGCGGCCTCGGGATGCAACGTCCAGACGACGCGAACGGCACCCGGTGTCGATATGCTCAGCAGGATCGTGCCGTCGCTGGCGCTGTCGATGTAGAACCGCGACCCGCTGTCCGTGCAGAGGATGTTGTGGGCGCTCATGGCGTCACCTCGCGGTGGATGATGTCGAACTCGGTCAGACGGTCGGCGATGCGACTGATTTCGTTGTGGCAGACGTTCAGCGCGAAGCGCAAACCTTCGGTGACGACAGGTTCATACGGGCGCGGCAATTCGTCCGGCTCGTCGTCGTTCTCGATGTCGGTGATGATCCTGTCGTTCGCCTGCAACAGATTGGCGACGATGCTTGCCGCGTTAATGGCTTCGCGCAGACCGGCGACAAAATGCGACCAGCCCATGTTGTGCGGGAACTGGAATTCGCAGTGCGGGTTGGTGGAACGGACGGACTTCGCCGCAGGTGCGGCGGTGGTGGTGGTTTTCATGGTGCGGTTTCCTTTGTGGTGAGAAACCGCCGCTGCCGTTTCTGACGCGGCAAGGCGGCGGACGTGCGGGGTCAGAAACCGGTCACAAAGGAACCCGGCCACGCCGAAGCGTGCCCGCACGCCCGCCATAAACCGCGAGCAAGAAAAAAGCGCCGTTGGGCGCTTGTGCGCCTTTGTGAAGTTCGGGTTCTGACACCCGGTCGCCGATTGCGTGGCGACGGGACCAGCATGCGCGCAGAGCGCGCTCGATGTCAAGGTGGTCATGGTCTAGGCCACCTTTGAGCCGATGACGAACGCGGCGATATCGTCGCGGTGGTATCGCACCATGCGCGCGCCGATCTTCCGTGCAGCGGGGCCTTTGCGCTGTGAGCGCCAGTTCGCGAGTGTGCGGGGATCGATGCCGAGGATAGACGCAGCTTCGCGCGCGTCGATCAAGTCGCCGGGTTTAAGCGGTGTAGCAGAGGGATTTTTCATGCTGTATTCCAGCTCGGTTGCGCGATACCTCACGGTATTGCGATGTGCCTCGTCGTCACGACGATGCAGGAATAAGCTAACGGGTTATTTTAACGTCTGTCAAGTTATGTCGCGTGAAGCGCGGCGACGTGCGGTTCGTTCAACTCATCTTGCGCTTGAACGGCAACACGTCGGCGCCGGCGCGCAGACCGTCGAGATAGTCGGCCCACGCCTGCATCATCTTCTTGCGTTCGTCCATGTATTGCGCCTTGTTGTAGACGCCGCTGATGCCGCGTTCCTTGTGCGATAGCTGGCGCTCGATGGCGTCCTTGCTCCATCCGATTTCGTGCAACGCGGTGGACCCGGAATGCCGGAATCCGTGCGGCTGAATCACGTCGGTGCCGAATCCCATCCGCTTCAGTGCGGCGTTCATCGTCGCGTTCGACATGGGCACGCTGCGGCTGCGCGCGCCGGGGAACAAATACTTGCTCTGGCCAGTCAGCAGTTGCAGTTCGCGCAGGATCGCCACGGCCTGCGACGCCAGCGGAACAAGGTGTGGCGGCGTCGTCGGGTCGAGTTTGACCGCTTTCTTGAGTTTCATTCGACGCGCCGGGATCGCCCATAGCGCGCCGTCAAGATCGACTTCCACCCATTCGCCTTGACGCAGTTCTCCGGGCCGCAGCAGCAGCAGCGGCGCGAGCTTCAGCGCTGCGCCGACGACGTAGCCGCCGCTGTAGCCGTAGATCGCGCGCAGCAGTTCCCCTAGCCTGGCCGGATCGGTGACATGCGCGAAGTTGCGTTTTCGGTGCGTCGGCAGGAAGTCCACCAGAGCATGCGCCGGATCGTTCGTTGCGCGCTCGTGCGCGATGGCGTACCGGAATACGCAGCTCATCGTCTGCCGGACTCGGCGAGCCGTGTCGATGTTGCCGTGCTTGATGACGCGATCCAGAATCGAACGGACGTGAGATACGCCGATGTCCTTGATCGGCATGTGGCCTATCCACGGCACGGCGTGCTTGAACAGGCGGATGCGTTCCTTGACGTAGTTGTTCTGCGTCCAATCGCGTGCCTTCAACGCAAGCCAGTCTTCGGCCACGGCCTCGAAGGTGTCTTCGCCCGCCTCGGCCTCGGCCTTGCGCCTCTCGCCGGGGTCGATGCCGTCAGCGAGCAGGGCACGAGCTTCGTCGCGCTTCTCTCTGGCGCGCTTCAGGCTCACGTCGGGGAAGGTACCAAGCGAAAGCGTGTTGCGCTTGCCGGTGCCGGGGCGGCGGTAGGTGAATCGCCACCATTTCGCGCCGGATGGTTGCACCAGCATGAACATGCCTCGCTCATCGGTGAGCTTGTACGGCTTTGCCTGCGGCTTGGCATTCTGGACGGCGGAAGGTGTCAGCATGGCGTTCCCTTGTCAGCGGGTTGCGAGCAGCGCGGAGCGTACGGCGTCGGTCTGGTATCTGGTCAGGTGCATCGTCTGCTCGCCAACGGTGACGGACAATGCGCCCTCGGCGGTGAGTGCGAGCGAGAACGCAACACCAGCGCTTCCAAGCATCGCGCCTTCGCGCGCAGCGCGACGTGCTGCGCCCGGATGTATGCCCATTCTGGCTTGCGCTCGGATGCGGTCACCTTCGGCTATTGCCTCGGCAAGCGAAGTCTTGGGGAACGCGCCGAGGGAAAGCGTGGTGTTGATGCCGTTGCGGCGCACATTGCAGCGCCACCATTTCGAGCCGGTCGGCATAACGGAGAGATAGACGCCATTTCCGGCGCCCGGAGAGAGCTTGTACGGCTTGGCTCGCGGTTTCGCAGCGTGGATTGCTGCCTCGTCCACGGTGTTGCCGGTCTTCTTTTTCATGGGTACTAACCCGATTCGCGACAATAATGCAGTTACCGCCAAAGTTAGTACCATACTTGGGTGACTACAAGTGATATCCCGGTACGTTCAATGAACTGCGGACATGAAAAAACCGCGTCAGAGCGCGGTTTCAGGGGTGTTGCGTGACGTTGCGTGATATCGGAATGGTGGACGGTGTAGGGTTCGAACCTACGACCCCCGCCGTGTGAAGGCGATGCTCTACCGCTGAGCTAACCGTCCGTCGTCGCGCCATTGCGGCGAGTCCCGCAGGATGCCGGGGGCGCGCATTATTGCCCAGCGCCCACCGCAGCGCAAGGCATACCGGCATCGCCGACACATGTCGCCTCATCGTCGGCTACACTGGCCTGATGATCGGCCCCATGCTTTCGGTAATCCTTCTGCTCGCCGTCCTTGCGCTATGGCAGAACGCGCTCAAGGCGCGCGATCTCGCCCGATCGCTCGGTCACGATCTGTGCGCCAGGGCGGGAGTGCAATTGCTCGATCAGAGCGTGTCCCTGGCCGGAGTCGGTTTCGCACGCAACGACGGCGGCCGTCTGCGTCTGCGCCGCAACTATCGTTTCGAGGTCAGCCTCGACGGGCACGACCGTCATCGCGGCAGCCTGACGATGCTCGACGGACATCTGCTCGCATGGAGCCTGCCGACCATCGAAACCCGGCCGGCGATACGAACATCCAACGTCATCGAGTTGCCGCGCCGGCCGAACTGATTCCGGCCTACTTCACCAGGCGCAGGTGCGGGCCTTTCTTGGGCGCGGGTTCGGTGGGCGCCGAAGTCGTCTTCGCCGCAGCGTCGGCGGCTGCGGCAGGCGGTATCGTCGTCGGCGAACTGTTTTCCGCGGGGAACATCATGCCTTGGCCGTTTTCCTGCGCGTAGATCGCGAGCACCGCGCCGATCGGCGCTTCGACGGACTGGCTCACCCCGGAAAAGCGCGCCATGAAACGCACGCGGTCGGCGCCGAGTTCGAGCTGCGCGACTGCGCGTGCGGCGACGTTGAGCACGACGCGGCCGTCCTTGATCGCGGTTTTCGGCACCTTGACGCCGGGCGCGTTGGCGTCGACGAGGATGTACGGCGTCATGCCGTTGTCGGCGATCCACTCGTACATGGCGCGCAGCAGATACGGGCGGTTGGAGGTCATCACGGCGGAAATCATGTGGCTCGTCCTGCTGCGTTCAGGCGCGCAGCGCCTTTTCCTCTTCGGTCAGGCTGCGCGTGAAGCCCGGGTTGCGGAAGATGCGCTCGCCGTATTCGTCGATCACGCGCGCTTCGCGCGGCAGTTCGACGCCGAGGCCCGGCAGGCGCCAGATCAGCGGCGCGAGCGCGCAGTCGGCAAGGCTCATCTCGGGATTGAGGAAGAACTTCGCCGCCTTGAACAGGGGCAGGCTCGCGAGCAGGGTTTCGCGCAGGCGCTTGCGTGCGGCCTCGCCCGGCCGGCCGCCGGCCTGGATCTGCTCGACGAACGGATACCAGTCGCGCTCCATGCGCACCATCGCCAGGCGCAGGCGCGCGCGCGACAGCGGGTCGATCGGCATCAATGGCGGATGCGGATAGCGCTCGTCGAGGTACTCGCAGACGACGCCGGTTTCGTAGAGCACGAGATCGCGGTCGACCAGGGTCGGCACGCTGTGGTACGGATTGAGATCGACCAGGTCCTCCGGCGGCGCGGCAGGATTGACACCGACGAAATCGTATACCACGCCCTTGGCCGCCAATACGAGGCGGACGCGATGACATTGCACGTCATCGCGCGAGGAGTACAAAGTCAGGACGGTACGCGACCGCGGATTCAGGACCATGCGTGATTTCCCTTCATGTTCAGCGCCCCCCGGAGCCGATTGCGGCGGTCATGAATGTTTCACCGCCATGTCCTGAAACAATTTACACCCGCGCGAAGGCTGCGCCTAGCCCGCCGAAGCGAAAACCGGTTTTCCAAAGCTTCCCTTGGCGGAAGATTTCCTTGAGAAGTGCCGCCAAAGATGGTGGCTTCTTGATTTTCGCAATCAAGGACGATTGCAAAAATCAATGCACGTCGCGCCAGTATTCCTTGTTGAGCAGCCAGGCCAGGAACGTGAAGAAGGCGAGATACAGGATCGCCCACACGCCCACCGCTTCGCGCTTGAGCGCCGCCGGTTCGCCGACGTACTGCAGGAACGCGGTGATGTCGCGCGCAGCGCCGTCGAATTCCTCGCCCGAGAGGCGGCCCTTGTCCTTGAGTTCCAGCTTCTCGACCGCCGGCTCCTCGCCCGGCTTCGCCGGCGCGTAGTGCGCGACCTGCACGCCCTGCAGCTCCCACAGCACGTTCGGCATCGAAGCACCCGGGAACACGGTGTTGTTCCAGCCGACCGGACGCGAGGGATCGAGATAGAAGGACTTCAGGTACGAATAGATCCAGTCCGGCCCCTTCGCGCGCGCTTCGAGGGAAAGATCGGGTGGCGCCTTGCCGAACCACTCCGCGGCATGGTCGGCGGGTATGTTCGAAACGATCTGGTCGCCGATCTTCGCGCCGGTGAAGGCGAAACTGTCCAGCACCTCCTCGGGCGAAAGCTTCAGGTCCTCCGCCAGACGCGAATAGCTCTCGTACTTGATCGAGTGGCAGCCCGAGCAATAGTTGAAATATAGGCGTGCGCCGCGCTGCAGCGAGGCGATGTTGCCTACCTTCGTACCGGCGGAAAGCAGGCCGCCGTCTTCTTCGGCGAACGCGGGCGCGGCGAATGCGGCGCAGGCAAGAACAAATGCGGCTTTACGCATCATGATCGGAAGATTTTCATTGAGAAATGCGGCCAGGGATGGCCGCTTTTTGATTCCCGTCGTCATGTCAATGGCCCCCGAAAATCACGCGATCAGGAACGGGTTTCGTCTTCTCGTAACCGAACGCCGTATAGATCCAGAGGAAAATGAAGTAGCCGAAATACATCAGGACGAGCAGCCAGCCGAAGTGCATCTCTATGCTGGTCACGTCGGCGTTGGCGCCGAACAGTTTCGGAATCATTTCGCCGGTGACGCCCGCGCCGATCGAGCCGAGCAGCAGGAAGGTCAATGCGAACAGACCCAGGGCGACCTTGTAGCCGAGCCCGCGATAACGAATCGACTTGACCACGCCGCGGTCGACCCACGGCAGCAGGAACAACAGCACGATGGACGCGAACATCGCGAAGATGCCCAGGCCCTTGCTCGGGATCACGCGCAGGATTCCGTAGAACGGCGTGAAGTACCACACCGGCTTGATCTCCGGCGGCGTCACCAGCGGATTGGCCGGGATGAAGTTGTCGTTCTCGAGGAACCAGCCGCCGACGGTCGGCTGGTAGAAGATGACGAACGCGCAGATCGTCAGGAAGAAACCGACGCCGACGATGTCGTGCACCGTGTAGTACGGATGGAACGGGATGCCGTCGAGCGGCTTGCCCGTGGCCGGGTCTTTCTTCTTCTTGATCTCGATGCCGTCCGGGTTGTTCGAGCCGACTTCGTGCAGCGCGAAGATGTGCAGCACGACGAGCAGCAGCAGCACCAGCGGCAGCGCGATCACGTGCAGCGCGAAGAAGCGGTTGAGCGTCGCGTCGGCCGGGTTGTAGTCGCCCATGATCCACTGCACGAGCGTGTCGCCGATCAACGGCACCGCGCCGAACAACGAGATGATCACCTTCGCGCCCCAGAACGACATGTTGCCCCACGGCAGCACGTAGCCCATGAACGCCTCGGCCATCAGCGCGAGGAAGATGAACATGCCGAGCAGCCAGACCAGTTCGCGCGGCTTCTTGTACGAGCCGTACATCAGGCCGCGGAACATGTGCAGGTAGACGACGATGAAGAACATCGACGCGCCGGTCGAGTGCATGTAGCGGATCAGCCAACCCCAGTCGACGTCGCGCATGATGTATTCGACCGAGTCGAACGCGGTCGCCGCGCCCGGCTTGTAGAACATCGTCAGGAAGATGCCGGTGAGGATCTGGTTGACCAGCACGACGATGGCGAGCACGCCGAAGTAATACCAGAAGTTGAAGTTCTTCGGCGCGTAGTACTCGGTCATGTGCTTGCGGTACACCGGCATCATGCCCGGCGCGCGCTCGTTGACCCAGTTGCCGATGCTGGTGCCGATCCTGGAGAGTGCGTTGCTGGCCATCAGGCTTTGTCCTCCGGGTTCACGCCGATCAGGATGTGGGTGTCGTCGACGAACTTGTACGGCGGCACGACCATGTTCAGCGGCGCGGGCACGCCCTGGAACACGCGGCCGGAGATGTCGTAGCGCGACTTGTGGCAGGGGCAGAAGAAACCGCCCTTCCAGTCCGGATCGAACGGTTCCGGCTTGATGTCGGGGATGAACTCGGGCGAGCAACCCAGGTGCGTGCAGATGCCGATCATGACCAGCCATTCCGGCTTGATCGCGCGGTCGATGTTCTGCGCGTACTTCGGCTGGTCGCTGGCGAGCGAATCGGGATCGCGCAGGCGATCCTTCAGCCCCGGCAGCGTGTCGAGCATCGCCTTGGTGCGGTTGATGATCCACACCGGCGAACCGCGCCAGAGCTTGGAGACCTTCTGGCCCGGTTCGATCTTGTCGATCGACACCAGAACCGGCGCGCCCGCGTTCTTCGCGCGCTCGCTCGGTTCCCACGATTTGACGAAGGGAGTCGCCGCGAACACGGCTCCGATCCCGCCGACGACCGCGGTCGTCCCGGTAAGGAACCTGCGGCGTCCCTGATTCACACCCTCGTTTGCCATCCGGTACTCCGAGAATTGCTGTACATGCTGTAAATCCGCTGGGCGGCCCGCACGGGCTTCCGCAAAAATCGTGTTAGTTTAACCAAAGCCCCCTGCCGCAGACAACGAAAAACAAACCGTCTGCTCCGTTCGTCGATATCCATGAAGAATTTCTACCGGCTGATCCAGTTCGTCGCACAGTTCGTCACCCTGGGTCTGGCTCTCGCTTTCGTCGCCACGCTCGTCGCACCGCAGTGGACGGCGCGCCTGCGCGGCCAGACTGCCTCCGACAGTTCACCGCCCACCGCCGTTCCGGCGCCGGAGACCCAAACCACAAAGCCGCACATTGCCCAGCCCGCAAAACGGCCCGCCGGGTCCGGCATGGGGTTCGGCCCCAGCGGCGGCGCGCGCAACCCGGCTGCGACCGAAGAAGCCGGTTCGATCACGACCTCATATTCGTCCGCCGTCGAGGCGGCGGCGCCCGCGGTCGTCAGCATCTTCGTCGACAAGATCGAACAGCAGAAACAGTCGAGGCTGTTGCGGACGGGCGATCCGAACCTGCCACCCGTGGTGTTGGCGCAAGTGGTGACCAACGTGCCGGTGCAGAGCCTGGGCTCCGGCGTCATCGTCAGCGACGACGGCTACGTGCTCACCAACTACCACGTGGTCAAGAGCGCGACCAACATCAGCGTCGGCATGCCCGACGGCCGCAGCCTGCCGACCAAGATCATCGGCAGCGACGAGGAAACCGACCTGGCCGTGCTCAAGATCGACGTCTGGAACCAGGCCACGGTTCCGATCGCGGAGAAGCCCGCCGCGGTCGGCGACGTGGTGCTCGCGCTCGGCAACCCGTTCGGCTTCGACCGCACGGTGACGATGGGCATCGTCAGCGCCGTGGGCCGCATCAATCCCGCCAACGGCGAGGACCTCATCCAGACCGACGCGGCGATCAACTCGGGCAACTCCGGCGGCGCGCTCGTCAATGCCTACGGCGAACTGGTCGGCATCAACTCGAACACCTTCTCACCGTCCGAGAACAGCGGCAACTACGGCATCAGCTTCGCGATTCCGGTCGCCACGGCGAAGAAGGTGCTCGACCAGATCGTCCGCTACGGCCACGTGATCCGCGCATGGATGGGCGCGTCCTATCGCGACGTACCGCCTTCGTCGAACGATCCGATGCCGGTCGTCACCAACGGCGCGCTGGTCACCGCGGTCGAGACCGGAAGCCCCGCCGCGAAAGCCGGATTGAAGCCCGGCGACATCATCACGCGGATCGACGGCAAATGGGTGCCGAACGCACTCATCTTGCGCAACCGCGAAGCGCATCTGGCGCCCGGCACCAAGGTCACCGCGACCGCCCAGCGCAACGGCCAGTCGCTGCAACTCGATCTGGAACTCGCCGAACGCCCCACGCCGGGCGCACGGCCACAAGCCGGAGGGCAGCCGCAGCCGGACTGATTGAGGCGCCGGCACAGGCGGCGCCGTCAGCGCGCCTCGCCGTAGCGCTTGCGCAGCGTCGCCACGCGATCGACGTAGACGCGCGTCTCGTCGAACGGCGGCACCCCGCTGTATTTCTGCACGTTCTGCGGTCCCGAATTGTAGGCCGCCGTCGCCAGGCGCTCGTCGCCGTTGAACAGCTTGAGCAGGCCGGCCAGATAACGTGCGCCGCCGCGGATGTTCTGCGCCGGATCGAACGGACTGGTCACGCCCATGTCGTTCGCCGTCGTCGGCATCAGCTGCATCAACCCCTCCGCGCCCTTGACCGAAATCGCATTCGGATTGAAGGCGGATTCGGCATGGATCACCGCGCGCAGCAGCGCCTGGTCGACGCCGAACTCGGACGCCGACGCCGCGACTTCGTCCTTGTACGCATCGAGATTGAGCGCGAGAGTGGCGAAGTCGATCGCCGATTTCACGTCGCAGGCGTAGCAGGTGGCGATGTAGGTGAACAGCGTCGTGTACGCACCGCCGCTCGGGCGCACGTTGGTGTATTCGACGATGCCGTTGGCGCGTGCGACGCGGAAAACCGCGCCGCGGCGCACCTGCGTCGCCGCGTCCGGCCGCTCGGTCGCGTTCGCCATGGTCCGGGTCGGCGCTTCGCCGTCGAGCCGCGTTTCGCCGACCACGTCGGAAAACGGCGTCGGCGGCGCCGAGCGGTATTCGTATCGCGGCCGGACGGCGGGCGCTTTCGATGCGGCCGCCGGCGATTGCGTTGAGGATACCGCCGGCTTCGCCGCATCGTTCTGGCGCGCTTCCCCGCTGACCACGTCGGCGAAGTCCGCCTTCGGCGCATCCGGCTTGAGCGCAGGCTTGCGCGCCTTGACCTCCGGCTCGGCGTAGTCGCTCAATTTCGTGCAAGCCGTGTACCCCGCCGGCTTGTTGGTGATCGCGATTTCGCCGTGCGACCCGTTACAGCGATACATCGCGCCGGCGAACGCCTCGCGCGCCAACCCGCCCGCGGCGAGGCCGACGCAGAGCCACCAGCCCCATTGGCGCAAGGATCGTTTCATCGACTCCGAGAGATCGCACCGGACGAACTTGGGCGCCGCCGCACATGCGGCGACGCCATTCCGGCCTTAGAATACGCGGTTCAAGAAAAATTCCCCATTCCGCGACCATGCCCGGCAAACTTTTCATCAAGACCCACGGCTGCCAGATGAACGAGTACGACTCGGCCAAGATGGTCGACGTGCTCGCCGCCTCGCACGGGCTCGAACTGACCCAGAACGAGGCCGAAGCCGACGTCATTCTCGTCAACACCTGCTCGATCCGCCAGAAGGCGCAGGAGAAGGTATTCTCGCAGCTCGGCCGTTGGCGCGAACTGAAGGCGAACAATCCGAATCTCGTCATTGGCGTCGGCGGCTGCGTCGCCAGCCAGGAGGGCGAGGCGATCGTCAAGCGCGCGCCCTACGTCGATCTCGTGTTCGGCCCGCAGACCCTGCACCGCCTGCCGCAGCTCATCGAAGCGCGGCGCGAGAGCAAAAAACCGCAGGTCGACATCTCGTTCCCCGAGATCGAGAAGTTCGACCACCTGCCCGCGCCGCGCAAGGAAGGCGTGACCGCATTCGTCTCGATCATGGAAGGCTGCTCCAAGTATTGTTCCTACTGCGTCGTGCCGTACACGCGCGGCGAGGAAATCAGCCGTCCGTTCGACGACGTGATCGCCGAAGTCGCGCAGCTCGCCGATCAGGGCGTGCGCGAGATCAACCTGCTCGGCCAGAACGTCAACGCCTACCGCGGCGCGATGCACGACGGCGCGTGCGAGCGCCTTGGCGCAAGCAGAGATGAGAACGTCGCCGATCTGGCGCTGCTGATCCACGCGATCGCCGAACTCGACGGCATCGGCCGCATCCGCTTCACCACCTCGCATCCGCTCGAGTTCTCCGACTCGCTGATCGAGGCCTACGCGAACGTGCCCAAGCTCGCCAACTACCTGCATCTGCCCGTGCAGTCCGGCTCCGATCGCGTGCTGAGCGCGATGAAACGTGGCTACACGGCGCTCGAGTTCAAGCAGAAAATCCGCAAGCTGCGCAAAGTGCGTCCGGACATTTCCGTGTCGAGCGATTTCATCGTCGGCTTTCCGGGCGAAACCGACCTGGAGTTCGAGCAGACGATGAAGCTGATCGGCGACGTCGGCTTCGACCAAAGTTTTTCCTTCATCTTCTCCAGACGCCCCGGCACGCCGGCCGCGAACCTGCCCGACGACACGAGCGATGCGGTCAAACACGCACGCCTCGAACGCCTGCAGGCGACGATCAACGCCAATGCAAAGGCGATTTCGCAGGCGATGATCGGCACGGTGCAGAACGTGCTCGTCGAAGGCCCGAGCAAAAAGAACCCGAAGGAAATGACCGGCCGCACCGAGAACATGCGCTACGTGAACTTCCCGGCAACGGCAAACCTCGTCGGTCAGTTCGTCGATGTGCAGATCACCGAGGCGATGAGCAATTCGCTGCGCGGGCGCGTAGCGGCACGCGTGGCAGCCTGAATCCCCATACCAGCGCTGCCCGCAGGCTCTGATGCACCATCGCAAATCGTCCGACGCAACGCTCCAACTGTTTGCCGGAAAAAGGAAAATCGCTCGCTGTCGAATTAAGGTATAATTTAACTACTTAATTTGACGAGTTGGCACTTCCGTAACGTGCTTATGGCGACCGATCTTCAGATTCCAACCCAGGAAGTCCAACGCAGGCTTGCTACCGACAATCCATGGTGGCGCGCGGGCGTGGGCATCGATTCCGAAGAGGCTGCATGGCCGCATCGCGCCTATTTTGCGCAGTTTGCCAAGCTCGCGACCCGCGTCGATGTCCGCCGCGCAGTCGTGCTGATCGGCCCGCGCCGGGTCGGCAAAACGGTAATGCTCAAGCAGCTTGTCGCCCGACTGCTCGATGATGGCGTGGCCGGGACGCGCATCCTGTTCCTGCCTCTGGATGCGCCGATCTACTCCGGCCGCAACCTGGAAAGCATGGTGCAAATGTTCACCGATCTGCACCGCCATCGCACGGATACGCCGTTGTGGGTTTTGTTCGACGAGGTGCAGTATTTCAAGGACTGGGAAGTTCACCTCAAATCCCTCGTCGATACCTATCCGCACATCCGTTTTGTCGCCAGCGGTTCCGCGGCCGCCGCGCTGCGCATGAAGAGCCGCGAATCCGGCGCCGGCCGTTTCACCGAATTCATCCTGCCGCCCTTGACGTTCGCGGAATACCTGCGCTTTGCCGGCGCGGAAGACAACCTGATACGCAACGCCGATTCCGTCTCGGACCACGCACCGAGCTATCTTGCCACCGACATCCATGCGCTGAACGTCGAGTTCATCAACTACCTCAACTACGGCGGCTTCCCGGAAGCCGTGATGAATCCGGTCGTGCGCGCCAATCCGGCCCGCTTTCTGCGACAAGACGTGGTCGACAAAGTATTGCTCAAAGACTTGCCGAGCCTTTACGGCATCGGCGACACCCAGGAGCTGAACCGCTTTTTCAACGTCCTCGCCTTCAATACCGGCAACGAACTGGGGCTCGAAAAACTGAGCAAGCACTCCGGCATCACCAAAGCGCGCCTCGGCGAATATCTCGAATATCTCGAAGCGGCCTACCTGATCCGCCGCGTGCACCGCATCGACGACAACGCGCAACGCATGCAGCGTGCGCGCACGTTCAAGGTCTATCTCACCAATCCCTCGATCCGTGCGGCCTTGTTCGGCATGGCGCAAGCCGACGACGAGGCCATGGGCAGCCTCGCCGAAACCGCCGTCTGGGCGCAATGGCTGCACAGCGCCGACGTCAGCCGCTCGCTGCACTACGCGCGCTGGAAGGCTGGCCGCCAGGACCTGGAAGTCGATATCGTCTCGCTCGACAGCCGCACGCAAAAACCCAGGTTCGCCGTCGAAATAAAATGGTCCGATCGTGCTGCGGACACGCCCGGCGAACTGCGCGGTCTGTGCGAACTGGCGCGCGGGCACGAGCTGGCGCGCACGCCTCTCGTAACCACGCGCACGCATTCGGGCCACATCGATGTCGCCGGCCAGCGCATCGAATTCATGCCGGTGGCGCTGCATTGCTATACCATCGCGCGCAATCTGCTGCGCCATTGATCGATCGCGCTCCAGACCCTGACAGCCTTACCGTTCGGAAACAAAACCATACCATGCCGGTATTGAACTGGATCGGAAAAGCCGCCGTGGTCAAGCACCACAAGGACGTGCCCACTCGATTGCTCGAACCCGTGGCCGAGCTGTCCTGCGGCGCGACGGACAGCGGCAACCTGATCGTGCAGGGCGACAATCTGCAGGCGCTGAAGGCGCTGCTGCCGCGCTATGCCGGGCAGGTGAAGTGCATCTACATCGATCCGCCCTACAACACCGGCAACGAAGGCTGGGCCTACAACGACAACGTCAACAGCCCGGAAATCCGCAAGTGGCTGGGCGAAGTCGTCGGCAAGGAAGGCGAGACGCTCGACCGCCACGACCGCTGGCTGTGCATGATGTATCCGCGGCTGGTGTTGTTGAAGCAGTTTTTGCGTGAAGATGGTTCTATCTGGATATCCATGGATGAGTCCGAGATTGCGCACCTTCGCATTCTCATGGACGAAATATTTGGCCGTCACCGTTTCGTTGCATGCAATGCATGGCAGAAGCGCTATTCGCGCGAGAATCGCGGAGCGATCGGCGATGTGCACGAATACGTGCTCGTGTACGCGATGAACAAGGATCTTTTTCAGGAGACGCGGAATCGGGTTCCCATCGACGAGAGGCAGGCAGCCGTTTACAAGAATCCGAACAACGATCCGAAAGGGCGATGGCGCGGCATTCCGATGACAGCGCAAGGGTTTCGGCCCAATCAGATGTATGAAATCGAAACCCCATCGGGCAAGCGGATAAAGCCTCCAGAAGGCCGCTGTTGGTCAACTATCGAAAGCGAATTTTTGAAGCTGAAAGCGGCAGGCCGAATCTATTTCGGCAAAGATGGATCGGCGCAACCAAATGTCATTCGCTATTTATCTGAAGTCGAAGGCTTCGTGCCTTGGACATGGTGGCCCCATGAGGAAGTCGGGCACACGGATGAGTCACGCAAGGAAGTGCAGGATATTTTCGGCACGCAGACGGCATTCGATACTCCCAAACCGACACGTTTGCTTCAACGCATCCTGCAAATCGCGACCGACAAAGACTCGCTGATCCTCGACAGCTTCGCCGGCTCCGGCAGCACCGCCCACGCCGTGCTGAAACAGAACGCCGAAGACGGCGGCCACCGCCCCTTTATCCTCGTCGAAATGGACGAAGGCATCGCGCGCAATGTGACTGCCGAGCGCGTGCGCCGCGTCGCCCAGGGCTACACCAATGCGAAGGGCGAGAAGGTCGCGGGCCTCGGCAGCGGCTTCCAGTTCTGCCGCCTTTCCGCCGAACCGCTGTTCACCGCCGATGGCCGCATCCGCACCGATGTGCGCTTCGTCGAATTGGCCGAATACGTCTGGTTCGCCGAAACCGGCGCGGGGCGCGTGCCGCCCAAGCGCAGTGCCGCCAAATCGCCGCTGCTCGGCGTCGTCAATGGCACGGCGGTGTTCCTGCTCTACAACGGCATCCTCGCCGACCGCAGCGACGCGGGCGGCAACGTGCTCAACGGCCGCACGCTGGACGTGCTGCGCGAAATCGCCGGCGACTTCGCCGGGCCGTGGGTGGTCTACGCCGCGCGCACGCGCTTCGACAAGACGCGGCTCAACCAGCTCGGCATCGCGTTCAAGCAATTGCCCTACGAACTCGCGGTGAAATCATGGTCCTGAAGGATTACCAGGAACGATTGCTCGATGCGCTGGAGGCGTTTCTCGCGCGCACGCGCGAGCTGGGCGATCCCGCGCCCGCGTTCGCCGATAGCACCCTCGAAGGTTACGGGCATGCCCTGCCCTATCGCGCGTTGCCCGGCGCGACGGATGTGCCTTATGTGTGCCTGCGCGTGCCGACCGGCGGCGGCAAGACGCGCCTCGGCGCGCAGGCGATCGCGCGCGTGCGCAAGGCGTTTCTCGCGAGCGACACGCCACTGGTGCTGTGGCTGGTGCCGTCGGAGCCGATCCGCGAGCAGACCTTGCACGTGTTGAAGACGCCGGGCGAACTGCTGCGCGAGGACTTGTGCGTGCTGTTCGGGCCGGTGAACGTGCTCGGCATCGACGAGGCGCTGGCGGTGCAGCCGGCGACGCTCGACACCGCGCCGACGATCCTCGTCGCGACGATGCAGTCGTTCAAGCGCGAGGGTGCCGAAGGCCTGCGCGTGAACCGGCAGAACGGCGCGCTGATGGCGCACTTCACCGACATCCCGGTGGAATTGCGCGGCGAGGGTTCATTGGTCGACGCGATCCGCCTGCGCCATCCGTTCGTGATCGTGGACGAGGCACACAACCAGGGTTCGCAGCTCGCGGTGGAGACGCTGGTACGGCTCGGGCCGTCGTGCGTGCTCGAACTGACGGCGACGCCGGATCGCGTGAACACGCCGTCCAATGTGCTGCGCAGCGTATCCGCCGCGACGCTGCAGGCCGAGGATATGCTCAAGCTGCCGCTGGAACTTGCCACACATGCCGAGTGGAAGGTGACGCTGACCGAAGCGATCTCGCGCCTGCGCGCGCTCGAGCGCGACGCACAAACCGAAGCGGCGGCAACGGGCGAAGTCATCGCGCCGATCGTGATGCTGATCCAGGCCGAGCGGCGCAGCGCGACGGCGCAGACCTTCACGCCGGACGTGGTAAAGAAACATCTGATCGAGGATTTCCAGATTCCCGCGGAATCGATCGCGATCGCCACGGGCGAACTCGACGAACTGAGCGGCAAGCGTCTCGGCGATGCGCACTATCCACAGTTCATCATCACCGTCGACAAGCTGCGCGAAGGATGGGACTGCCCGAACGCCTACGTGCTGTTCACGTTCCGCAACACGACCTCGGCCACGGCGGTGGAGCAGGTGCTCGGGCGCGTGCTGCGCATGCCGAACGTGCGGCGCAAGCAGCACGAAACGCTCAATCGCAGCTACGCCTATGTCGTGTCCGACCAGCTTGCCGCGACCGTACAAGGCCTGCGCGACGGGCTCGTGCAGAGCGGCTTCGAGCGGCTCGATACGAAGGAATTGATCCGGATTCCGGGCGACGCCGTCGTTGCCGGCAACCTGTTCACGCAAGACATCACCGTGCCCCTGCCCGAAGTGGACAAGAAATTGCTGGAACCGGATCGCGACGCGATCGCCGCGCTGCCCGCCGCATTGCGCAATCGCATCGAGGTGTCGCCGGAGAGTGGCACGTTGACGATTCGCGGTGTGGTGACCCCGCAGGAAGTGCAGAAAGTCGCCGCGATGTTCCGCAAGCCCGAAGCAGCACAGGCGATGCGAGAAGGACTGGATACCGCGCTTGCGGCACGCATCGCACCGGCCCGACCCGCACCGACGCCGGCGGAGCGCGGAGTCGAAGCGCGCATTCCACAGCTCGAATTGAAGCAAGGCAGCTTCTTCGAGGTTTTCCGCGAGGCGGCTTTGCTCGACGCCGATTGGGAAATCGATTCGTTCGACCCGGCGCTGACCGAGGGCGAATTCGCTCACGATCTCGAAGCGCTGCGGCGCGCGCAGCTTTCCATCTCGCAACTCGAGACGGTGACCTGCGATGTCTACGACAAGCTCGACAGCCAACTGAGTTTGTTCGGCATCGAGGACGGATGGGATCGCGCGGAACTGGTCGGCTGGCTCGACCGCAATGTCGCTTTCCCCTATGCCGATCGCGATCAAAAAGTCGCGTGGATCAACGCGGTCGTGAGCTGGCTCGTGACGGAGCGCACGCCTCCGTTCAACGTGGCGGAACTGGCCTACCGCAAGTTCCGCCTGCGCGCGGCCGTCGAACGCAAGCTCGCCGCCGGATTGCGCGAAGCCAAGCAACGTGAGTTCGATCAGTTGTTGCGCGACGAATCGCGTTTCGAGACGCGCAACGAGCACGCTATCGTGTTGCGCCAGGGCGCGTACGCCTACGACACGCCGTATGCGGGTTTGATTCCACTGAAACGGCATTTCTTCCCGGTGATCGGCAATCTCAAGCCGAGGGGCGAGGAGTTCGAGTGCGCCGAGTTCATCGCCAACACGCTCGAAGGAATGGCCTGGTGGGTGCGCAACGTGGAGAAAAAGCCCGGCTCGTTTTCGCTGCAGACTTCGTCCGACCGCTTCTATCCCGATTTTCTGATTGGCCTGGAAAACGGCGGCATCGTGGCGGCCGAATACAAGGGCAGTCACCTCGCGGACGGTCGCGACAGCACCGAAAAGAAGCAACTCGGCGGGTTGTGGGAGCGACGCGGAAAAAATTGTGCGTTTGCTTGGGTCGAAAACCGAAATTGGTCGGCGATCCGGGATGCGGTTACTCGCTGCAGTCGATGACTTTTTAGTACGCAGATACCGTATGAGCGCACCCGTCCATCACAATCTTGCCCTCGAACCGAACGACGGCGAACGCCTGGCCAATCTCGCCGGTCCGTTCGACCAGCATCTGCGCCAGATCGAGTTGCGCTGCGGCGTCGAGATCGCCAACCGCGGCAACGTGTTCCGCATCAGCGGCGCCGCCTCGAAGGTGAAACTCGCCGAGCGCGTGCTGCGCGACCTGTTCGAGGCGACCGCGGGCGAAGCGCTCGACGGCGCGCAGGTGGCGCTGCGCCTGTCCGAGTCGGGCCTGGAATCCTCCGAAGGCAAAGATTTCGAGGCGCAGGAAGTCGCGATCAAGGTCAAGCGCGGCACCGTGCGCGGACGCGGCGCGAACCAGCAGAAATACCTGCACGCGATCGCGCGCCACGACATCAACTTCGGCGTCGGCCCGGCCGGCACCGGCAAGACCTGGCTCGCCGTGGCGATGGCGGTCGATGCGCTCAACGATTCGCGCGTGCAGCGCCTCGTGCTCGTGCGCCCCGCGGTCGAGGCCGGCGAGAAGCTCGGCTTCCTGCCGGGCGACCTGACCCAGAAGGTCGATCCCTACCTGCGTCCGTTGTACGACGCGCTCTACGAGATGCTCGGCGTCGACCGCGTCGGCAAGCTGATCGAGCGCAACGTGATCGAGATCGCGCCGCTGGCGTACATGCGCGGGCGCACGCTCAACGATTCGTTCGTCATTCTCGACGAAGCGCAGAACACGACGGTCGAGCAGATGAAGATGTTCCTCACGCGCATCGGCTTCGGTTCGGTCGCGGTCGTCACCGGCGACCTGACCCAAGTCGACCTACCCAAGCAAGTAAAGAGCGGCCTGCGCGACGCGGTCGAGGTGCTCGGCAAGGTCGAGGGCATCAGCATGACCTTCTTCGAGGCCAGGGACGTCGTGCGCCATCCGCTCGTGCAGCGCATCGTGCGCGCGTACGAAAGCCGGGAATCGGGAATCGGCGGTCACGAATCGGAAAACGGCGATGCTGCCGCTGCCGCGACGCGCAACGCCGAACGCAACACGCGGAAAAAGCATCCGCAGGCAGCGGTTGGGTGATGGGCGCCGTGCGCGCTTCGGTTTCGGTCAGCTATGCTTTGCCACGCCGGGGCCTGCCCTCGCCCGCGTCGTTTCGATCCTGGGTGGACGCCGCGCTGACCGGCGCAGGCCGGCGAACGCCGGCCGAGCTGTCGATCCGCCTCGTCAATGCCGATGAGGGCCGCGAATTCAACCACCGCTACCGCAGCCGCGACTATGCCACCAACGTGCTGTCGTTCCCGGCCGAGTTGCCGGCCAGCGTGAAGCTGCCGCTGCTCGGCGACCTCGTGATCTGCGCCGCAGTGGTCGGGCGCGAGGCAGCCGAACAGGGCAAGGCACCGCGCGATCACTACGCGCACCTTACCGTTCACGGCGTCCTGCACCTGCTCGGCCACGATCACGAGAACGAGACCGATGCGCGGAAAATGGAAGGGTTGGAGCGGCGCATCCTTGCCGGACTCGGCATCGAAGATCCGTATAACTGATTGAATCAAAAAGATTTATAAACCCGGCGTCGACTTTCCGGTATACTGAAAAGCCGCCCGTGACGGGCTTTGCACGCAGAGAAATGAACGACGATCCTCCGAATTCGGTCCCGCCGCGATCCTGGCTGGACCGGATCAGCCAGTTGGTCTCTGGCGAACCGCGCAACATCGAAGAATTGCTCGAGGAGTTGCGTCATGCGCAGGCGAACGGCCTGCTTTCCAACGACACCCTGTCGATGGTCGAAGGCGCCATCGAAGTGGCCGACCAGCAGGTCGGCGACGTCATGGTGCCGCGCGCGCAGATGGTCGTGCTGCCGGTCGAGGCGCCGTTCGACGAAATCCTGCGCCGCGTGATCGAGTCGGGGCATTCGCGCTTCCCCGTGCACGGCGAGGACGCCGACGAGATCGTCGGCATCCTGCTGGCCAAGGACCTGCTCAGGATTTTCGCCAATGGCGCCGCGCCGCGCGACATCCGCCCGCTGCTGCGCCCCGTGGCGATGATTCCCGAATCAAAGCGGCTCGACATCCTGCTCAAGGAATTCCGCCTTTCGCGCAACCACATGGCGATCGTGATGGACGAATACGGCGGCGTCGCCGGCCTGATCACGATCGAGGACGTGCTCGAGGAAATCGTCGGCGAGATCGACGACGAGCACGACGAGGAAGACCCGGCGCGCAACAAGCTGATCCAGGCGCAGCCCGACGGCCGTTTCCTCGTCAACGCGCTGACTCCGATCGCCGACTTCAACGAGCGCCTCGGCAGCCATTTCTCCGACGACGAATTCGACACGATCGGCGGCATGGTCACGAGCGAGTTCGGCCACCTGCCCGAGACGGGCGAGGAAGTCGACTTCGGCGGGTTTCATTTCCACGTCACCCGCGCCGACGACCGCCGCGTGCTGCAGTTCGCCGTGCGGCCGCTCGATGCCTGACCGCATCGTTGCGCTGTTCCGCGGATGGCAGCGCGCGATCGGCGCACTGTCCTGCTGCCTGCTGATCTGCCCGGCCTTCGCGCAAACCGCCGCGGGCGACTCCGCCGAACGCGGTTCCGAACTCACGGTCGCGCTGATCACCTTCGGCCCCGGCGAGGAAGTCTGGGAACGCTTCGGCCACAACGCGATCGAGATCCGCGACGCCGCAACCGGCGCGGCACGCGTGTACAACTACGGCATGTTCGACTTCGCGCAGAAGAATTTCTTCCTCGACTTCGCGCGCGGCCGCATGATGTATCGCATCGCGGTCGGCGACCCGGCCGAGGAATACCCGGTCTACGTCGAGGAAGGCCGCTGGATCGTACGCCAGGAACTGAACCTGGTCCCCGCGCAACGCGCAAAACTCGCCGAGTACCTCGAATGGAACGCGCGTCCCGAAAACGCGCAATACCGCTACGACTACTTCCGCGCCAACTGCTCCACGCGCGTGCGCGACGCGCTCGACGAAGCGCTCGGCGGCGCGATCAAAGCCCAGCTCATTTCGCCCTCGCGCGGCTTCACCTACCGCATGGACGCCGTCCGGCTCATGCGCCCCGTCACGGCGCTGATGCTCGGCATCGATGCCGGGCTCGGCCCGTATTCCGACCAGCGTCTGTCGTACTGGGACGAGAGTTTCGTGCCGACGGAGCTCATGCGTCACGCGCGCGAAATCAGCGTGCGCGACGCCAACGGCCGGACGGTTGCGCTGGTCGCGAACGAGACGCTGCTAAACACGGGCCATCTGCCCGATCCGCAGGAATTTCCGCCGCGCTGGACATGGGGCGCGCTCGTATCGGGAATCCTCGCCGCGCTGATCTTGCCCGGTCTGGCGCGCGCGCGCGCGAACGCGGCGGCGCGCATCGTGTTTGCGACGGGCGCGAGCGCGATCGCCCTCGTCTGCGGCATCGGCGGCCTCGTTCTCGTCGGTCTGTGGGCGTTCACCGAGCACGTCTCCGCCTGGCGCAACGAAAACATCCTGCTGCTCAACCCGCTGTGCCTGCTGCTGCTGCCGGCATGGCTCGGCGCGTTTCGCCGACGCTGGCGACCTTCGCGCTTCGCCCGGCGCATGGCCGCATCCGTCGCGTTCTGCGCCATCCTCGCCTGGTTCGTGAAAATCCTGCCGGGCTTCGTGCAGGACAATTATTTCTGGATCGCATTGCTGCTACCGATGCACTTCGGGTCGGCGCTGGCCACGACGTTCGCCTCGGCCCGCGAGCGATTGTAGATAAACCTCCACCCGCCGCGATTGCGACCGTCGTCGTCCTTCCGGCATGATGCGCGGGTTCACGACCACGGCGATAGAATCATGGACATGCCGGTTCAACCCAGCGCCCAAATCAATGCTCCCGCAGCCACCTCGCCGGCCGCGTCCGCGATGCCGATGCTGGTCAATTGCATTGCCTACGGCAAGGACGGGCGCAAGCTGCGCGACGTCGCGCTCGACGACATCAGCGACGTGCTGCAATACGCCGACCAGTTCATCTGGGTCGGCCTGCACGAGCCCGACGAAGCGCTGCTCGGCAAGCTGCAGGAAGAGTTCGGCCTGCACGACCTCGCCATCGAGGACGCGCACTGCGCGCACCAGCGGCCCAAGATCGAAATCTACGGCGACGTGCTGTTCGTCGTGCTGCACACCGCCCAGGTGGTGAACGGCAAGATCGAGTTCGGCGAGACGCACATCTTCCTCGGCAAGAATTTCCTGCTCACGGTGCGCCATGGCGCCTCGCTGTCGTACGCCGCGCCGCGCAAGGCCTGCGAGCAGACGCCGGAACTGATGGCGCTGGGGCCGAGCTACGCGATGTACGCGGTGCTCGACTTCATCGTCGACAATTTCATGCCGATCGTGTCGACGTTCAAGGAAGATTTGCACGAACTCGAGAAGGAAATCTTCGAGGACACGTTCAAGCGCGAGGTGATCGAGCGCCTCTACCTGCTCAAGCGCGAACTCGTCACCCTGCGCCTGGCGGTATCGCCGATGCAGGACATCCTCAACCAGCTCTCGCGCTTCCACGGCCGCCAGATCGACGACGAGGTGCGTCCGTACCTGCGCGACGTGTACGACCACGCCACGCGCATCAGCGACGCGACCAACACGATGGGCGAACTGCTCACCGCGGCGATGAACGTCAACCTCGCGATGGTCAGCGTCGCCCAGAACGAAGTGGTCAAGCGCCTCGCCGGCTGGGCCGGCCTGCTCGCCGCGCCGACGCTGATCGCGAGCTGGTACGGCATGAACTTCCACAACATGCCCGAACTTTCCACCGACTACGGCTACTACATCCTGATCGGCGCGACGGCGGCGATCTGCGTCGGCCTCTACGTCGTCCTCAGGCGCGCGAAGTGGCTGTAGTTTTTTCTTGACGCGCCGGCGGCGTTGCAGGACAGTGGCGGCATAACAAAACCTTGGCCTCGGGAGGGCGGGATGAACGGCATCGTGGGCAAACTGGTGTGGGCGGCGATCGCGATTGCAGGTGCGATATGTCTGGGGGTCGTCGCGCTGAGCCGCGGCGAATCGGTCAATGCGATCTGGCTGGTCGCCGCATCGCTCGCGGTGTTCGCGATCGCCTACCGCTTCTATTCGAAATTCATCGCCGACAAGGTGCTCGGCCTCGACCCGACGCGCGCCACGCCCGCACGACTGCGCAACGACGGCCTCGACTACGTGCCGACCGACAAGTGGATCGTTTACGGCCACCACTTCGCCGCGATCGCCGGCGCCGGCCCGCTCGTCGGCCCGGTGCTCGCCGCGCAGATGGGTTACCTGCCCGGCACGCTGTGGATCCTCGCCGGCGTCGTCCTCGCCGGGGCGGTGCAGGACTTCATGATCCTCGGCCTCTCGGTGCGCCGCGACGCGCGCTCGCTCGGCCACATGCTGCGCGCCGAGCTCGGCAACGCCGCCGGCGTGACCTGCATGATCGGCGTGCTCGTGCTGATGATGATCGTGCTCGCCGTGCTCGCCCTCGTCGTCGTGAAGGCGCTCGCGATCAGCCCGTGGGGCACGTTCACCGTCGCCTGCACGATTCCGATTGCGCTGTTCATGGGCATCTACCTGCGCTTCCTGCGTCCGGGACGCGTACTCGAAGTTTCGATCATCGGCCTCGTGCTGCTGCTCGTGTCGATCTGGCTCGGCGGCGTGGTCGCGGCCGACCCGACGTGGGCGAAGTACTTCACCTTCAGCGCCGCGCAGTTGGCCTGGCTCGTGATCGGCTACGGCTTCTTCGCCTCGGTGCTGCCGGTATGGCTGCTGCTCGCCCCACGCGATTATCTGTCGACCTTCCTCAAGATCGGCACGATCGCGCTGCTGGCGATCGCGATCTTCTTCTCGGCGCCTTATCTCCAGATGCCGGCGGTGACCAAGTTCATCGACGGTACCGGCCCGGTGTTCCAGGGCAATCTGTTCCCGTTCCTGTTCATCACGATCGCCTGCGGCGCGGTCTCGGGCTGGCACTCGATCATCTCCTCGGGTACGACGCCGAAGCTGCTGTCGAACGAGACCGAAGCGCGCATGGTCGGCTACGGCGGCATGCTGACCGAAGCGGCGGTCGCGATCATGGCGATCATCGCCGCGAGCGCGCTGCATCCGGGCGTCTACTTCGCGATGAACTCGCCGTCGGCGCTGATCGGCGGCGACGTGCAGAGCGCGGCGGCGGCGATCAGCCAGATGGGCTTCGTCGTCACCCCGGACCAGCTTGTCCAGACCGCGAAGGACATCGGCGAATCGACGATCCTCTCGCGCGCCGGCGGCGCGCCGACGCTCGCGGTCGGCATGGCGCAACTGCTGCACGGGATCATGCCGAGCGAAGGCATGATGGCATTCTGGTACCACTACGCGATCCTGTTCGAAGCGCTGTTCATCCTGACTACGGTCGATGCCGGCACGCGCGTCGGCCGCTTCATGATCCAGGAACTCGTCGGCCTTGCCGTGCCCGCACTGAAGAAAACCGAGTCGTGGGGCGCGAACATCGTCACCACGATCTTCTGCGTCGCGATCTGGGGTTATTTCCTCTACGCGGGCGCGACCGATCCGCTCGGCGGCATCAACACGCTGTGGCCGCTGTTCGGCATCGCCAACCAGATGCTCGCCGCGATCGCGCTGACCTTGTGTCTCGTCGTCGTCGTCAAGAAGAAGCTCGCACGCTACGCCTGGGTGCCGGGCATTCCGGCCGCGTGGCTCGTGATCTGCACGCTGAGCGCGGGCTGGGTGAAGTTGTTCGATCCGAAGATCAGCTTCCTCGCCGCCGCCAACAAATATTCCGACGGTATCGCGCAGGGCAAGCTGATCGCGCCGGCGAAGACGATGGAAGAAATGCAGCGCATAGCCACCAATAACACGATCGACGCGGTCCTGACCGGCCTGTTCATGGCCCTCGTCGTCGCCACCGTCGCCTTCGGCGTACGCGCGATCCTCAAGGCGAACGCGTCGGCACGACCGACGGTGAACGAGGAACCCTACGTCGCCCTGAGTTCATTGGTGCGCTCATCCTGACTATAAAGGCCAAAAAGCGGCCATCCATGGCCGCACTTCCCGAATGGGCATGAACCGGTCTTTGCAACAGTTCTGGCGCCGCGCCGTGCAAACGGCGCGGCTCGCGATCGGCGTGCCCGACTACGACACCTACGTGCTGCACCTGCGCCGTTTCCATCCCGAGCGCGCGGTTCCGAGCTACGAGGAATTCTTTCGCCAGCGCCAGGATGCGCGCTATCGCAACGGCGGCACGCGCGGGTGCTGCTAGCGCGGCTTCGATGGCGGCAGATTGCAATTCGGCCACTTAGGCCGCATTGTCCCCAGTTCGAATCGATCACCGTCTAGTCCATGAAGTGGTTCCTGATCGCCCTGTTCATCGTGCCCGCGATCTACGTGCATTTCCGCGGCCGCGTGCGCTACAACCCGTTCCGCCAGCTCGGCGACCATTCGACGATCTTCGCGCCGCTGAACCTGTTCATGTACGCGTTCTCGCGCGTGCACGCGAATCCGTACCTGCCCGCGTCCGAGCTCGCCGGCATGGACAAGCTGCGCGCGCACTGGAAGGAAATCCGCGACGAGGCCCTTGCCCTGCGCGCCGCGCACGAGATCAAGGCCTCGAACCAGTACAACGACGTCGGCTTCAACTCGTTCTTCCGCTTCGGCTGGAAGCGGTTCTACCTCAAGTGGTACGACGACGCGCATCCTTCCGCGGTGAAGCTGTGCCCGCTGACCACGCAATTGCTCAAGGAACTCCCCCAGGTGAAGGCCGCGATGTTCGCCGAGCTGCCGTCCGGCGCGCGCCTGATGAAGCATCGCGATCCCTACGCCGGTTCGCTGCGCTACCACCTGGGCCTGGTCACGCCCAACGACGACGGCTGCTGGATCGACGTCGACGGCCGGCGCTACAGCTGGCGCGACGGCGAGGACGTGGTGTTCGACGAAACCTACATCCATCACGCCAAGAACGAGACGCAGACCGATCGCATCATCCTGTTCTGCGACGTCGAGCGGCCGATGAAATACGGCTGGACGCAGAAGGTCAATGACTGGTTCGGCCGCCATCTCGTGCGCGCGGCGAGTTCGCCGAACGAAGAAGGCGACGCCACCGGCGGCCTCAACCGCGTGTTCAAGTATTTCTACGCCGTGCGCCTCAAGGGCAAGGCGCTCAAGGAAAGCAACAAGCGCCTGTACTACGCGATCAAATGGTCGATCGGCCTCGCCGTGCTCGCATTGATCATCTGGCTGTGAATCCTGCGGAGACGAGAACATGACGGCACTGCGCGTGGACATCTGGTCGGACTTCGTCTGCCCGTTCTGCTACATCGGCGCGCTGCGCCTCGGGCAGCTCGCCGCGCAGCGCCCGCTCGACCTGCACTGGCACGCGTTCCAGTTGCGTCCCGCCGGCGCGCCGCCGATGGATGCGGCCAAGCGCAAGACGATCGCCGAACACACTCCGCGGCTCTCCGCGCAAATGCGCGAGGAGTTCGGCCTCGACATCGACCGCGGCCCGCTCGACATCGATACGCGCGCCGCGCATCGCCTGTTCGCGGCGGCACATGCCGCCGGCAAGGGCGCGGAGACCCACGATGCGCTGTTCCGCGCGTACTGGCTGCACGGCAAGGACATTTCCGATCCGGAAACGCTTGCCGCAATTGCGACGGCGAACGGTTTCGACGGCAGCGCCGCGATTTCCGGCCGCGACGCCGCGAGCGAGGAATCCGTCGCCGCCGATGTCGCCCAGGCGGCGCAGTACGGCTTCCAGGGCGTGCCGGCGATCGTGTTCGGGCAAAAGTACTACGTCAGCGGCGCGCAACCGCTCGCCGTACTCGCGCAGGCAGCACAACAGGCCGCTGCGGAAAGCGCCGCCTGAACCGTACGGGACCCGCAACGCCGATGCATCCGCGCGCAGCCGAACTGATCGGGACGCTGCGCCTGGAACCGCACCCCGAAGGTGGCCGCTACCGTCGCGTATACACTTCCACTACGCAACTTTTACACAACGGCACGCTGCGCCCCGTGGCGACCGCGATCCATTACCTGCTTTGCGCCGGCGAAATCAGCCGCTGGCATCGCATCGATGCCGACGAGATCTGGCAGCATCACGAGGGCGACGCGCTCGAACTGATGCTGTTCGACGCGACCAGCGGAGAGCTGCACCGCCATCGTCTCGGCCGTAGCGACACGGCGACGAATTCGCAACCGCTCATCGGCGTGCCGGCCGGCGTCTGGCAGGCCGCGCGCCCGCTCGGCGACTATGCCCTGGTCGGCTGCGGTGTCGCTCCAGGCTTCGACTTCGCAGGATTCATCCTGCTCGATGCCGATGCCACCGCCACACATGCGCTGGCGCAAGCGGCGCCCGACTTGCTCCGCTATCGCTGATCGCCGAAATGTCTGGTGCCGCCTGCGGACGGTCCGCGCATTTTGTTGACGCCCGCGTCGCGCGCAATGATAATGCCTTGATTTTCAAGCAGTAAGGACCTGCCGCCTTGAACAAGCCCCGCCGGCCCGTGCTTGTGGTGATTCCTGCCTACGATGAGGCGGAGACCGTCGCGGACGTGGTGCGCCGGGTGATCGCACATGCCAACTGCGACGTGCTCGTGGTCAACGATGCGAGTGGCGACGACACCGCCGCGCAAGCGCGCGCGGCGGGCGCAACCGTGATCGACCTGCCGCTCAACCTCGGCGCCTGGGGTGCGACGCAGACGGGCATGCGCTACGCGCAGCGCAACCGCTACAACACCGTGGTCACGCTCGACGCAGACGGCCAGCACCACCCCGAAGTGCTGCCGTCGATGCTCGGTGCGCTCGCCGAAGGCGATGCGGACGTCATCATCGGCACCTACGCGCAGCGCCTGTCCGTGGCCAAGCGCGTTGCGTGGTGGTACTTCCGCATGCTGACCGGCCTGCCGGTGCAGGACTTCACTTCGGGCCTGCGCGCCTACAGCCGCCGCGCGGCGCGCGCACTCGCTTCGCGCGAGGCCAGCCTGCTCGATTACCAGGACATGGGAGTATTGATGTTGCTGTACCAGAAGGGATTCCGCCTGTGCGAACTGGAAACGCCGATGTCGCCGCGCAGGTCCGGCATGTCGCGCGTATTCGCCTCGTGGTTCGTCGTCGCACGCTACATGCTGCACACCACCATCCTGTGTTTCGCGCGGCTCGACGTGCGCGGACGCATCCGCCAGCGCATCGCCGAGCGCGCGGGAGCCGCGGCGTGACCGTCGTGTTCGTCTCCGCCGTGCTCGGCATCGCTCTGGCCGGCGCGATCCTCTACCTCGTGCGCCGCGACCATCTGCACGGCAGCTACGCGCTGTGGTGGCTCATCGTCGCCGCTGCCACGCTTCTCATCGGCGTGTTTCCGAGCCTGGTCGACCGGCTCGGCGAGGCCATCGGCATCGCCTACCCGCCGATCCTCGCGATCATTCTCGGCATGGGCCTGGTCCTGATTCGCATGCTGCTCATGGACGTCGACCGCTCCCGCCAGGAGCGCACGCTGCGCCGGCTGACCCAGCGCCTGGCGATCCTCGACCAGGAATTGAGCGACACGCGCGCCAGGCTCGCCGCTGCGAACGCCGACGCCGGGGAACCCGTGTCGCCGGCGCGCAAGAGCGCGCAGGTCATCGCGCTGCCGAAGTCCGGCGGCGAAGGCTGAGCCGGCGCCACGCCGCGTTCCCGTGCGCGTACTCCACGTCGGCAAATTCTTTCCGCCGCACGCCGGCGGCATCGAGCGCTTCAGCGCCGACCTGTGCGCCGCGCTGGCCGCGCGCGGCGTCGGCGTGGCCATGCTTGCGCACGCCTCGCCGGCGGACGGCAAAGCGCGGCACTTCCGCGAGAACGACGTCGACGTCCATCTCGCCGCCTGCCATCGACAGTGGCTGTACGCGCCCGTCAGTCCCTCGTTCCCGTTTCTGCTCGCGCGCCTGATCCGCGAGTTCCGGCCCGACCTGCTGCACCTGCACGTGCCGAACACTTCGGCGTTCTGGGCGCTGCTCTCGCCCGCCGCGCGGCGCCTGCCCTGGCTGGTGCAATGGCAGGCCGACGTGCCGCTCGACATCCGCCGCCCGGGCGTACGCGCGGCGTATTCGCTCTACCGCCCGTTCGAACAGGCGCTGCTGCGGCGCGCATCGACGATCGTCACCGCATCGGCCCTCTATCGCGACAGCAGCGCGGCACTCGCCGCGTGGCGCGACAAGACACAGGTCGTTCCGCTTGGCCTGGGACCTGCGGAAAAAATGGAAAATGCGACAAAATCCACTTCCGCCAACATCCGCTGGCCGGGGACGGGCCTGCGTCTGCTCGCCGTCGGCAGGCTGAGCTACTACAAAGGCTTCGACGTGCTGCTGCGCGCGCTCGCGCAGACGCCCGAAGCCGGCCTGCTGCTGATCGGCAGCGGCGAATGCGACGCCGGTCTGCGCGCGCTGGCGCGCGAACTGCGCATCGAGGATCGCGTCCATTTCGCCGGCCACGTCGACGACGCGGAACTCGCCCGGGCGTATGCCCAGGCGCAGCTCTTCTGTCTGCCGTCGATCGAACGCACCGAGGCGTTCGGCGTCGTCCTGATCGAGGCAATGCGCGCGCGCCTGCCCGTGGTCGCCACGGCGATCGCCGGCTCGGGCGTCGGCTACGTCGTCGCCGACGGCGTCAACGGCACGCTGGTCGCACCCGGCGACGCGGCGGCGCTGGCCGCGGCCATCCGCCGCTTCGCCGCCGATGCGGCCTTGCGCGAGCGCTACGGCGCGGCCGGCCAGGCGCGCTGGCTGGCCGAATTCACGCTGGATCGCTGTGCGGAGCGGATGCTGGAACTGTATCGCGCGCTGCTCCCGGCAGATGCGCATCGCGCAGCAGCAGCGCGAGCACCGTGACCCATGCCGGAGTCAGTTGCAGAACAAGACGGTTGATCGCGGTGAAGCTCTGCGCCCAGCGGCTCGCGTCGGTGAACAGGAACAGAAACAACAGCAGCGCGACGCAAACGGCGATCAGTGCCGCCGGCAGACGCAACCATTCGTGTGCGAACAGCGCGCGCCGGCGCCAGACAAGCACTACCGGCGTCAGCCACCAGAGCAGATGCCAGTTCGGTTGCGCGAACAACGACTCGATCGCTTGCGTGAAAACGCCGTCCCGCCAATGCAGGTCGAACAGCAGGACCAGCGGCCCGACGGCCGGCGTAGCGATGCTGCCGTCCGCCTGCACCAGTCCTGCGTGCAGGCACAACCAGCGCAGGCCGCCGAATGGAAACAGCAACAGGAACAGCACGCCAGCGCCGCACACGATCGGCCAACGCCAGCGGACCGGCAACGCACCGTAGCCGATTGCGCCGAGCAGGCACGCCATCCACACCCACCCTTCCAGCTTCAGCCACGGCAACGCGAGCGCGCAGACGAGCGCAAGCCCCAACTGGCTTTTTTCGCCGCTTTGCAGCCAGCGCATCCACGACAGCACGGCACAGCCGAACGCGGTTGCGACCCAGAGGTCGGCATAACCGGCCAGTGCCGCATGCACGGTCGGCAATGGCAGCGAACCGAGCGCGTAGACGGCCAACGCCGTCCGCACCCGGTTCATGCCGAGCGCGCGCCATTGCCCACCGTGCGCGAACAGCAACGCCGCCCACAAGCCGAGCCAAGGCAGGTTGATCAAGGGTTCGACCCAACCGTCGGCCGCACTGGCAAACCAGACCTCGATCCAGCCCAGTGCGACCGGATAATGCCAGGCGACGCCGGTATGCCATTCGCCCGATGCCGAGCGCAGCCAATCGTGCATCGATACGAACGGCACGTAGTGGCCGAGCAAATACCAGGTCTTCGGCTTGACCGCCCACGCCGACCAGGCGTCCCAGGGATAGAGCGGCCGCAGCCAGATTTCGCGCGCCGCGATCAGGCCGCGCAACGGCAGCGACAGGAGCAGCGCGGACAGCACCGCCCACTGCCAGCGCGAGAGCGCAACGGAACTTTCCGCAACCGCCGGAAATTCGCGGTTCCGCCTGCGCCACGCGACCGCCGCCGCAGCGGCGAACAGAACGAGCAGGCATCCGCCCGCGATCGGAAACGCCTGCGCCATATCGAAGCGCGCCACGAACGCGGTGAAGAGGGCGGCGAGCAGCACGCCGAAAAAGAAGCCATAGCCGACGGCGGTCGCGCGCCAGCCGGGAACGCGCTGCGGATTCGCCGCAAGACAGACCGCGATACCGGCCATGAGCGGCAGCAACCACCCCAGCACATAGGTCGCGCTCATTGTCCGGTCCCGCCGGGCAACAGCATGCGCAGGCCGCCGTGCGCATAGGCCATCTTCGCCGGAATGGCGGTTCGACCATCGCCCAGCGTGCCGGCATCCGCGTCGTATTTCCATTTGCTGTCGAACGCCACGATCAGCGTGTCGCGCGGCAGCGCGGCCATGGCGGGGTCCGTTGCCACCAATGGGGCGGCGTTGAGCGGCAACAGGAAGTAGACGAGCCGCAACAACGTGAAGCTCGAATCGGACAACACGAGCACGCGCTTGCATCCCTGCGTCGCGGCGAAGCGCGACACCTCCTGCGCAGCAGCGAAGGTATCCTCGTCCGGCTGCAGCGCCAGCCGCTGGCTCCACGGCTTGCCCGCGTAAAGTTCCTCGGTCAGACGATGCTTGGCGGCGAAATCATCGAGCCAGCGCAGATCGAGCAGAATCCACGCCGTCGCGACGACGATCGACGCGATCGCAGCGATGCGCCGCCGCGGCCAGCGCAGAATGGCCCACGCCGCCGCGAGCGCAAGCAGTATCCCCAGCGCCAACGCGGACTGCATCCACGAAGTCCGCAGCGTGGCGATCTGCGGTCCGAGCGCACTGATCGACAGCAGCGCCCAGGGACGGTAGGAAAACCAGTCGGTTCGCAAGCGCGCGGGCAGCGCGCTCCACGAAGCCGATTGCAACTCGACTGCTTCGATGCGGAATGGACGGAAGGCCGCCGCGCTCCGCGGCACGAGTTGTGCGGTCGCGTATTCGGCGAAACCGATCTCCCTGATCTCGCCCTGCCAGTCCGGCAGCGTGGCGAGATTCACGCAAGCGCGGCTGCGCCCAGGCGAGGGAATGGAAATCGTGCCCAGATCGGCATCGGCGTCGGCATCGATACGGCGAAATACCAGCGAAAGCTCGAGCGTGTCGGGAAAGTCCGCCATGCGATAGCACAGCACCGGCGTTTCGTCGGCGCGTGCGCGCCCCACCTGTATCGTCTGCAACCCGTTGCCGTCCGCCCCGAGCGCATCGACGACGAGGTCGTCCGCATCGCGTTCGGCGTGACCGAATTGCGGGTTGAAACCCGCGCCGCGCAGGGACAGTCGCTGGGCTGGCACGAGCGGGGAATCCAGCGGCAGGTTGGCCGACCAGGCGAGTACGGCCAGCCAGACGACGATGACGACGAGAGCGAACAGCACGCACCGGATCATGCCGCGGATTGTCGCATCAAACGGTTAATTTCCTGTTCGCCGAATCCCGCCGCGCGGCGCGCGGCCGTGTTGAACGGCGGCTTCAATACGCCGCGCGCGTGCTCGGCGACCAGGCGCGCGAACGTCTCCTGCGCATCCACGCCGGCGCGCGCGCAGCACCATTCGAACCAGCGCGAACCGGCGGCGACATGGGCCACCTCCTCGCGCAGGATGATTTCGAGGATACCGACGGTGCGCTCGTCGCCGACGGCGCGCAGGCGCGCGATCATGCCCGGCGTCACGTCGAGTCCGCGCGCCTCGAGCACGCGCGGCACCAGCGCCATGCGTTCGAGGCAGGATGCGGACGTCTTTACCGCCATTTCCCACAGCCCGTTGTGCGCGTCGAAGTCGCCGTAGGCATGATCCATCTCGGCCAGCCTTGCGGACAGCATCCGGAAATGCCGCGTCTCGTCGGCGGCGACCTGCGCCCAGTCGCGGTAGTACTCGCGCGGCATGCCGCGAAAGCGGTAGACCGCATCCCAGGCGAGGTCGATCGCGTTGAATTCGATGTGCGCGACCGCGTGCACGAGCGCGGCGCGGCCTTCCGCGCTGCCCAGCCCGCGCTGCGCGAGCTGGCGCGCAGGCACCAGGCGCGGACGCGAAGGCCGGCCCGGCTGGTCGATCGGTTCGGGTTCGGCCCGCGTCTCGATGCGGAAATCGCGCGCCGCGATCGACGCGGCCGCCTCGGCGCTGCGCGCGAGCTTTTCCTCGACGCTTGCTGCAGCAAGGCACTGTTTCGCGAGAACGTGGATGTCGATCATGACGGGTCCATGTCGAATCGGCCGCTATGAAACGTGACGTCGCTGCGCCTTGGTTTCGTCCGAGCGCGCGAATTCGAGTTCGCGCAGGTAAGTGCTGTCGACGCCGGTGACGTATTCGCCCGAGAAGCACGAGGTGTCGAAATGCGTCAGTTCCTCGTTGCCGTCGGCGACCGCGGCGATCAGGTCTTCGAGATCCTGATAGACGAGCCAGTCGGCGCCGATGAACTGCTGCACTTCCTCCTCGCTGCGCCCGTGCGCGACGAGTTCGGCCGCGGCCGGCATGTCGATGCCGTAGATGTTGGCGAAGCGCACCGGTGGCGCGGCCGAGGCGAAGTACACCTGGCGTGCGCCCGCGTCGCGCGCCATCTGCACGATCTGCTTCGAGGTCGTGCCGCGCACGATCGAGTCGTCGACGAGCAGCACGTTCTTCTTGCGGAACTCGAGCTGCACGGGATTGAGCTTCCTGCGCACCGATTTTACGCGCTCGCTCTGCCCCGGCATGATGAACGTGCGGCCGATGTAGCGGTTCTTGACGAAGCCCTCGCGCATCGGCACGCCGAGCGCCTGCGCGAGCGAACTGGCCGCCGTGCGCGAGGTGTCGGGGATCGGGATCACCGCATCGATGCGGTGGTCGGGACGCAGGCGCTTGATCTTCTCGGCGAGGCGCTCGCCCATGCGCAGCCGCGCCTTGTAGACCGACACGTCTTCCATCATCGAGTCGGGCCGCGCGAGATAGACGTACTCGAAGATGCACGGCGCGTGCAGCGCGCCTTCCGCACACTGGCGACTGAACAGTCTGCCGTCCGCGGTCAACAGCACCGCCTCGCCCGGCGCGACGTCGCGCACGAGGCGGAAACCGAGGATGTCCATCGCCACCGATTCGGACGCGACCATGTACTCGCGCCCGTCCGCCGTCTCGCGCTCGCCGAGCACGAGCGGGCGGATGCCGTGCGGATCGCGGAACGCGACCACGCCGTAGCCGAGCACGAGCGCGACGACCGCATAGCCGCCCCGCGCGCGCGCGTGCACGCCGGCGACCGCCTTGAAGATATGGTCCGGCGTCAGCGCGTGGCGCTCCTGGATCTGCAGCTCGTGCGCGAAGATGTTGAGCAGCACTTCCGAATCGGAATCGGTGTTGATGTGGCGGCGATCCTCTTCGTACAACTGCCGGCGCAGCGCGTCGGTGTTGATCAGGTTGCCGTTGTGGCCGAGCGCGATGCCGTAGGGCGAGTTGACGTAGAACGGCTGCGCCTCGGCGGCGGCTTCCGAACCTGCGGTCGGATAACGGCAATGGCCGATGCCGATGTGGCCGCGCAGCTTGAGCAGGCTCTCGCGCCCGAACACGTCGTTGACCAGGCCCGCACCCTTGTGCAGGCGCAGCTTGTCGTTCTCGACCGTGGCGATGCCGGCCGCGTCCTGGCCGCGATGCTGAAGGACGGTCAGGCCGTCGTAGAGCGCCGAGGCGATTTCGGATTTGCCGACGATACCGATGATTCCGCACATGCTATTGGTTTTCGCGTGGGATTGGGGGAAGCAGGAAAGCGCTGAACGCGGATCGAAGCGGATGGCAGCGGACCAGAACGGACCAAAATGGAAATACCGATGACTTTATTCGGTCGGGTCGCGATTCTACCCGTTCCGCCACTCGTCTTCCTCGTCAATTTCGCTTCGTTCGCGTCACGTTTGTTTGGGTTCGCTCCTTGGCGGCGAAGATGGCGGCGCCGGAGGCAAAAGCAAGCCGCGCAGGTCGAGATACTTCGTCACCTCGGGCGGCATGTGCAGCGAGGCCCATTGCGCGGCGTTCTGGAAGCTCGGCAGCAGGCGCGATCCGTGCCACCACGGATCGCGCGGGAACGGCGTGAAGCCGAGCAGGAGTACGGTCAGCGTCACCAGTACGATGCCGCGCGCGAGGCCGAACACCGCGCCGAGCAGGCGATCGGTACCCCCCAGGCCACTGCCCGCGACCAGCTTGCGCATCAGGAAACCCACGATCGCGCCGGCAATCAGCACGGCGACGAAGCAGGTCGCGTAGCCGAGAACGATCCGCGCCGACGGCAGATCGATCGCCGTGTACGCCGCGGCCACCTGCGGCCCGAAACGCCATGCGATCCAGATCGCCACGGCCCAAACCGCCAGCGCCAGCACCTCGCCGATGAAGCCGCGCCACAGGCCCATCAGCACCGACAGCGCCAGCGCGGCGAGGATGGCGTAGTCGGCCCAGTTCATGTCGGAGCCGGCCTCACGGCTGCGTCTTGACGATCGCCGCCAATTGGAACTTCTGCTTGAGCGTCGCCACGGCCGCGTCCGCGCCGCCGCGGTCGGCATACGGGCCGGCGCGGACCTTCCAGAAGGTCGTCTCGCCGTCGTTCGACTTTTCGACGAACGCGGCGACGCCGCCGCCGCGCAGGCGATCGCGCAGCCTGTTCGCCTCGTCCTCGGACTTGAACGCGCCAGCCTGCACCACGTAGGCGCCGGCGCGATTGGTCGGCAGTGTCGCTGCGGGTGCCGCCGTCGCCGCCGACTTGGCGCCCGCGGCGGTCCCGGCGCCGACGATCACGGGCTTGTCGGCCGGCTTGTCCGGATCGGCCGCCTGCACGACGTTGCCCGGCAGCTTCGCGTCCGCCTGCTTGATCTTCAGGCGCACGCCCTCCGCTGCGGCGCGGTCGGCATACGGGCCTACGCGCACGCGCTGCGCGGCCTTGCCGTCGAACTCGGTGGCTTCGGCGAACGCCGGATAGCCGAGCTTCTTCACCTTGTCGACGAGCGCGTTCGCGTGGCCCGCATCGGCATAGACGCCGAGATTGACGAGAAAGCGTCCATTCGCCGCCACCGCCGGAGCGGGCGGCGGCACGGGCGCCTGGGCCGGAGCCGGCACGGGATTCGCGGGTGCAGGCTTGGCCGCGGGCGCCGGCTGCGTGACGTTGTCGGGGGCCTCGAAGGTCGCCGGCGCGCCGGTGTCGACCGTAGCAACCTTGCCATCGGCCGGTGCCGTCGATGCCGGCGGCGCGACCGACGCCGGAGCCGGCGCGGTGCCGGGCCCGGGCGCATCGACGCTGAGATTGCGCGTCTCGAAGCTGCGCTCCGGCGCCGGCGGGATGGTCAAGTTCTGCGTCGCGCTCTCCTGCCTCTGCGGCGCACCGGAAAAAAACATCGGCACGAAGATGACCGCAAGCGCGACCAATACCGCCGCGCCGAGCAGGCGTTGTTTCAAGGCAGATTCCATGATGTTCTCCTTCGCTTGCCGCGATTATAGCCGCCGTCCGAACCGAACCCGCCGCCGCGGCCACGCCGTTCACCTCAGGTTGCGGTGGCGAAGCCGTGGCGCGCGGCCCATTCCAACGCAGGCGCGGCGACATGGAACGAACCGAACGCGAGCACCCGGTCCTGCGGCCGCGCCGGCGCGAACGCCGCCTCGAGCGCGCGCCCGACGTCGACGAACATCTCGCGCGGCAGCGCGAAGGCCGCATCCATGCGCGCGGCGAGATCCGGCGCGGCGAGTCCGCGCGGCGTGTCCGCAGCGAGATCGGCGATAAACCAGGCGTCGATGCGCGCGGCGAGTGGCGCGACGATGCCGGCGACGTCCTTGTCCCCGAGCGCACCGAACACGGCCAGCGTGCGTCCGCCGGCCGGCGCCAGCGCGAGCCAGCGCGCGAGCACCTCGGCCGCCTGTGGATTGTGCGCGACGTCGATCACCAGTTCGGCCGCGCCGGGCTTCGCGAAACGCTGCAGGCGCGCGGCCACGCGTGCGCCGCGCACGCCCGCCGCGATCGCCACGTCGTCGACGGCAATGCGATCGCGCAGCACGTGCAGCGCCGCGATCGCCGCCGCCGCATTCGCACGCTGCACCGGCGCGGCGAGCACGGGATCGGACAGCGCGATATCGCGTGCTTGCGCGCGCCAGCGCCAGCCATGCGCGGCGGGCTCGAAAACGTAGTCGCGCCCGGCCTGGAAAAGCGCCGCGCCGGTCGAGCGCGCGCTCTGCGCCAACGCCGCGGGCGCATCCGCGTCGCCGACGATCGCCGGGCGGTCGTGGCGGAAAATGCCGGCCTTCTCGCGCGCGATCTGCTCGCGGTCGCGACCGAGCCAGTCCTCGTGGTCGAGCGCGATCGTCGTCACCACCGCCGCGTCGGCATCGACGATATTGACCGCGTCGAGCCTGCCGCCGAGGCCGACCTCGAGCACCGCGACGTCGAGTCTACTTTGCGAAAAAATCCACAATGCGGCAAGCGTGCCGAACTCGAAGTAGGTCAGCGTGATCGGCCGCTGCGGCAGCGACAGGCGCGCCGCCTCGATGCGCTCGAATGCGTCGGTCAGCGCCGCATCGTCCGCGTCGGCGCCGGCGACGCGCACGCGCTCGTTGTAGCGCAGCAGGTGCGGCGAGGTGTAGCAGCCGACGCGCTTGCCGCCCGCCGCGAGCATCGCTTCGAGGAACGCGACGGTGGAACCCTTGCCGTTGGTGCCGCCGACGGTGATCACGACCGGCGCGACGGACGGCGCGCCCATGCGCCGCCACACCTCGCGCACGCGCGCGAGGCCGAGATCCACGCCGAGCGCGTGCACGCCCAACTGGTAATCGAGCCATTCGGCCAGGGTTCGCTGCGTCATCGCTGCCGGCATCCTCGGAAAGTGGCGCGACGGGCGCGCATTGCAAATTGGCATCGTCTCTGGCGTGATGGCGACATGCCACTCTCATCGATCCGCGCCCACCTCGACCGCGCCCTCGCCGCGCTGCCGCCCGGAGCGCTCGTCGTCGGCTGCAGCGGCGGGGCGGATTCTAGCGTGTTGCTGCACGCGCTGGCGCAGGTTCCCGACGCGCGCGCGCGCGGGCTGCGCGCGGTGCACATCGAGCACGGCCTGCATGCGGACAGCGCGGCATGGTCCGGACATTGCCGCGAAACGGCGGCGCGGCTTAGCGTTCCGATCGACGTGATCCGCGTCGAGGTGGCGCGCGGCCGGGGCAGCGGTCTCGAAGACGCCGCGCGGCGCGCGCGCATGGCCGCGTTCGAACGCACGCTGCGTCCCGGCGAAATCCTGGTCCTTGCCCATCACCGCGACGACCAGGCCGAAACCGTGCTGCTCAAGCTGCTGCGCGGCGCCGGGCCGGAGGGCCTCGGCGGCATGCGGGTCCTGCGCGCGTTCGGTGCGGGATATTTGTGGCGGCCGCTGCTCGAACTGTCGCGCTCCGCGCTGCGCGACCATGCGCGCGACCACGGCCTGCAATGGCTCGACGACCCGAGCAACGCCGACACGACGCTGCGGCGCAATTTCCTGCGCGCCGAGATCCTGCCGCGGCTCGCGGCGCGCTGGCCCGATGCGGACGCCGCGCTCGCGCACAGCGCCGCGTGGGCGCGCCATGCGGCGGACTTCATCGACGCCGAAGCGCGCAAGGCGCTCGCGCGCGTGCGCGGCGCCGCCCCGGACACGCTGGCCTGGCGCGACTGGCTCGCCCTGCCCGACGCGCTGCGCGATCTGGTATTGCGCCGCTGGCTGCGCGAACTGGGCCTCGACGAGCCTGCGCATTTCCACGTCGCCGAACTCGAACGCCAGTTGCGCGACGCTAGCGAAGATCGCCTGCCCTGCGTGCGCTTCGGCGACACCGAACTGCGCCGCCATCGCGGCCTGCTGCACGCGCTGCGTCCGCTGCCGCCGCTGCCGCGCGACTGGCAGGCCGAGTGGGACGGCGCTGCCGCGCTGGCGTTGCCCGGCGGCGATACGTTGGCGCTCGAACCCGCGCGCCGACTCGATCCGCCGCTGCTCGTGCGCCATCGCCGCGGCGGCGAACGCATCAAGCCTGCGGGCGCGGCGCACACGCGCGAACTGCGCCTGCTGCTGCAAGAGGCCGACGTGCCGCCGTGGCGGCGCGAGCGCATCCCGCTGGTCTTTCGCGAGGACGCCCTGCTTGCCGTCGGCGATCTGTTCGTCAGCGACGACGGCGCCGCGCTCGGCCTGCGCTGGAACCGCGCCCCGGCCTGATCGCCACCGCGCCGCGCCTCACTTCCCGGCGAGCAACTCGCGCACCGCGCGAAACAGTTCGCGCCCCGCATGCGGCGGACCGCCTCGTTCGCGCTCGGCTCGCGCCTGGCGCGCAAGCGTGCGCAGGCGCTGGCGGTCGGCCCCGGCGTGTTGCCCGATGAATTCGTTGAGCGCCTCGTCGCCACCGTCGACCAGACGCTCGCGCCATTGCTCGGTGCGGTGCAGCGCGGCGGCTTCGCGGCGCGCGGCATCCTTGTCCTGCTCGAGCGCGGCGCGGATCGGTTCGAGTCCGGCGTCGTCGAGCTTGCGCATCTGCTTGGCGAGGAACTGGGTCTGCCGCTTGCGCGCGATCTGCTGCGTCACCGCGCGCGCGCGGCGCACTTCGTCGCGCAGATCGTCCTCGAGCGGAATGCGTCCGAGCTGCACGTCGGTCAGCTCGACCAGCGCCTGCGCGAGCTTGAGCACGTCGAGCGCCTCGCGCCGCAGCTGGCTGCGGCTCGGCGCGTCGCCGCCATCTTCGCGCGGCGCGGGATTGAGTTCGTGTTCGCCAGTCGGCATATCGTCGATAATAGCCGATCGCATCGAGAGACCGCCGAGTGAACACCGCCATCGCCGAAAACGCCGCCGCTGCTTCCGGGGACGACAGCCTTGCCCGGCTCGACCGCCTCGCCGAATTGGCCGAGGATGTGATCCGCCGCTGCCGCGCGGCCGGCGCGAGCGAGGTCGAAGTCGGCGCGAGCATCGACTCGGGGCTCAACGTCGGCGTGCGCCTCGGCGAGGTCGAAACCGTCGAGCATTCGCGCGACCGCGGTTTCGGCGTGACCGTGTACTTCGGCAAGCGCAAGGGCTCGGCGAGCACGGCCGACCTCGCGTCCGATTCGATCGCGAAGACGATAGCCCAGGCCTGCGCGATCGCGAAGTACACCGAGGAGGATCCGTACACGGGTTTGGCCGATCCGGCGCGCCTGGCGAGCGAGTTTCCCGATCTCGACCTCTGGCATCCGTGGTGCGTCGACGCGGCGGAGGCGATCCGTCTCGGCATCGCGATCGAGGGCGCCGGACGCGCCTACGCCGGCATCACGAATTCCGAAGGCGCTTCGGTGCAGGCCGGCGAGTCGCTGTCGGTGCTGGCGACGTCGGCGGGCTTCGTCGGCCGCGAGCGCGGCACGCGGCACATGCTGTCGTGCGCGCTGATCGCGGGCGACGAGGCGGGCATGCAGCGCGACTACTGGTACGAATCGGTGCGCGCCGCGCAGGATTTCGGCGATCCGGCCGCGCTCGGCCGCAAGGCCGCCGAGCGCACGCTGGCGCGCCTTGGCGCGCGCGAGCTGTCGACGCGCGAGTCGCCCGTGCTGTTCGCGCCCGAGGTCGCGCGCGGGCTGGTCGGGCATCTCGTCTCGGCGGTGTCGGGCGGCGCGCTCTATCGCAAGTCGAGCTTTCTCGTCGACCATGCCGGAAAAAGTATACTCCCCGCTTTCGTGGACATCGTGGAGAAGCCGCGCCTGACTCGCGCGCATGCCTCGGGCAACTTCGATGCGGAAGGTGTGGCCACGGCGGAAAGCGCCTTGGTCCGTGGCGGCGTGCTCGAGCGCTACGTGCTCGGCAGCTATTCGGCGCGCAAGCTCGGCCTCGAATCGACCGGCAACGCGGGCGGCATCCACAACCTGATCGTGAAGACCGGCGACGACGATTTCGCCGCGATGCTGCGCAAGCTCGGCACCGGCCTGCTCGTCACCGAAGTGATGGGCCAAGGGGTATCGATCGTCACCGGCGACTACTCGCGCGGCGCCTCGGGCTTCTGGGTCGAGAAAGGCGCGATCGCGTATCCGGTCGAGGGCGTGACGATCGCCTCGAACCTGCGCGACATGTTCCGCGGCATCGCCGCGATCGGCGCCGACGTCGACCCGCGCTCGCACATCCTGACAGGCTCGATTTTGCTCGAGCGCATGACGATCGCCGGCTCCTGATCTTCCCTTCTCCCATCGGGAGAAGGTGCCCGCAGGGGGATGAGGGAAGATCGTCGCAATTCGAAACGGAGTTTCGGAATGAGGGGTCTTTCCCTCATCCGGCGCTTGGGCTTTCGCGGCTTCTCCTGGCGGGAGAAGGAATGCACGGCATGACCTTCGGCTCTTGCTCTCGTCGAGTACTCGAACGAAACTGATTACACCCTCAACCACGCAGGAGATTCGCATGAGCGTTCCGCCGAACGAGGTTCCATCGGGCAACGGCCCCGCATCGAACGACGTGGTCACGCCGCCGCCGGCCCCCTCCGGCACGCCGAGCGCGGAAGAGCGGCAATGGGCGATGTTCGCACATCTGTCCGCACTGCTCGGCGGCATCCTCACCTCACACCTGTTCGGCTGGGGTTGTTTCCTCGGCCCGCTGGTCATTTGGCTGCTGAAGAAGGACACGCTGCCTTTCGTCGCCGATCAGGGCAAGGAAGCGCTGAACTTCAACATCACCGCGGCGATCATCGGCATCGGCTTCCTCGTGCTCAGCGTGCCGCTGACGATCGTGACGCTGGGACTGTGGCTGATCGTCGCGGTGCCGCTCGCAATCCTGCTCGGCATCGCCTGGCTCGTGCTGACGATCATCGCCGCGATCAAGGCGAACGAAGGTGTGGCTTACCGCTATCCCATCGCCCTGAGGTTGGTGAAGTAAGCACCGCGTCATTCTGGCGACACGTCGCCGTTGGGCAGGAGTTCTTCCGGATTCAGGGCGGTGAAAGGACGCAAATCGTAGCCGTGCTCGGTGTCGCCGGGTATATGCGGAGTTGCCGCATGGATGCGTTCGGTCGTGTGCGCAAACAGCGGCATGCCCTGCTCATCCAGATGCAGAACCGAGCGGCGCGCGTTGCGCAAATCATGGGCGGTTTCCGGATTGCAGGAAAAGAAATCGACGATGCGCTCGGGTGAGACATCGACGATGTGGCGTCGGCGCTCCTTCCCCGCGAAGCGGATGCGGTTGTAGTTTGCCCACGCGAGCAGGATGATCGCGCACGCGGCGGCCGAACTGCCGAGCAGGAACACATCGTGTGCGCGGTTTCCGGATTCTCCCAAGGCGATCTGGTCGTAGGCCTGGATCAATCCGAGGAGCCAGGCGAAGGCCGTGAGAATGGGCGTCCACAGATACAACCACGTTATCCAGGCGACAAAGGTGAGGGCCGAGTACAGCGAGCGCTGCGCAAGCGACTGGCGTTCGGGGCGAGAAATGATCGGGGTAACGGAATTCATTTGACCCCTCGATCAGGGCTCGTCCACACCGCGCGAGTGCCGCGCCGCTTGAGCAGCGCCTTGGGGAACGCGTACACGGACGTGAGCATGCTCAGCAGCCAATAGGCCAACGGGTACCAGATCATCCAGTAGTAGTAGCGCCCGACTCCGTTTTCACAACGTCGGTCGATCGCCATGCTGATCATGAATTGGACCAGACAGGTCGCACCGAGGACGACGCCATGCCACTGCGGCAGAAGGCTCGGCAGCTGCAGTTCGCGCGGCAGCGTGAAGATGCGTCCGAGCGCCCACAACAACACCACGCTGAGCATCGAGTACGCCCAGGCGAGACTCAGCATGTATTCGATGTAGATCGGCAACATGCGTCGCATGCGCCACCGCAGCATGGCTTTGCCGTAACGCAGAATCACTTCTATCCCGCCTTGCGCCCAGCGCAGACGTTGCTTCCACAGGCCCTTCAGCGTCTCCGGCATGAGAATCCAGCAAATCGCATTCGGCTCGTAGCGCACGGCCCAGTGATCCATCTGCAGTCGCCAGGTGAGATCGATGTCCTCGGTGATCATGTCGCAGGCCCAGTAGCCCGCGCGATGCAGTGCCGTGCGCCGAAACCCGCCAATCACGCCCGATACGCAGAACACACGGCCGTACACGCGCTGCGCGCGCTTGATCAGACCGATGATCGAAGAGAATTCACCGACCTGGAGCTTGCCGATCAGGGTCGAACGGTTGCGGATGCGCGGGTTGCCCGTTACTGCGCCGACGCGGCCTTCCGCCAGCAGATGGTGCATCATCCAGCGCGTGGCGTAGCGATCCAGCAGTGCGTCACCGTCGATGCAGATCAGATATTCCGCGTTGGAACCCAGCGCTGCCATGCGCAATCCCATCGACTTGCCCTGATTTTGCGCGAAGTGGATCACGCGGAGGTTTTTGTACAGGGGAAGCAGCGCATCGAGTTGCGCACCGGTATCGTCGGTCGATCCGTCGTTGACGGCCACGATTTCAAAGCGCGGGTAATCCTGCTCGGCGAGGTAGCGGATCGTCTCGGCGACGTTTTCGCCCTCGTTGTGGCAGGGAACCACGAGGGTGACGAGCGGATGCGCCGGCAAGGGCGGTGGCGAGTCGCGCCGCGGTTCGGTGCGTTCCCAACGTGCGTAGTAATACATGCCGCCAGTCATCCAGAAGTACGACATCAGCAACGGATAGAAGAAGGCAAAACCGAGCAGGAATTCGACGCAGCCGCCCAGCATCGTGCCTCCGATCACCGCGATGCGGCAAACTGGGTGGGAGGAAAGAGCGCGGTCGCCCTGATGGTCACGGGATGCCGCTCCAGTGCAGCGCCGCGTAGAACTCGGTGCGTGACTCCTGGCGCCCGTCGTAGGCCTGGCGATTCCAGCGCAGGCCGTAGACGAGACTGCTGGTACGGCTCAGCGTCCAATCGTGTTCATACCACAGACGCGCCAGCGCGCTGCTGCCGTAGCTCTCTTCCTGGTAGCCGCCGACATCGATGCCGAAACGTTGACACAGGCGCAGTGTCCCGTTGCGCCAGGTCAGCCAATCGGCCTTGAGCCCGCCGATCGCGGCCGTGTCGCGGCCGGGGTTGTAGTAGGGCGCGTTTTCCCGGCTGTTTCGGGAGGCGGCAAGTTCGAACGTCGCATCGAGGCGGAAGGCCGGCAGCGTGTACAGCCGCTGGGTGAGCTGAAAGTCGACGCTATTGCGGTCGTTGCCGTCGCTGAAATGCAGGCGTGCTGCGCGCAGGCTCGCCGTGAATTCATCGTCGCGCTGCCAGCCTGCGGCCGCAACGACCCCACTGCCGGTGATGCCGTACCAGCGTGCGCGCAAGGGCACGTCCGGGCTGGCGGTGCTCGATTCGAATGCCCCCCACCAGCGCTCGTCGATTTGCCAGCGCAACGACGTTTCAATCGCCGAGCGACTGGCGTAGCTATCGCTGCTTGGCAGCAGCGCGATGCGGGCATCAATTGCATTCTGGGTGTAGCGCAACCCGAGGCCGGCACGTCGGTAGGCGACAGTGCCTTCGGGAACCCGGGCCGTCGCCGCGCTCGTTTGCGCAAAAACGCGCCAGGCATCCGCGATCAAGGGCGAGGCCAACGTCGCCGTCGCGGTATTGTCGCGATTGCCGAACACGGCGCTGGTGCCGCGTCCGGCATGATCTTCGATGTCGAATCGCCAACCGCGCTCGCCGTCCCACTCTTCACGCGTGCGCTTGACCGCGCCGCTGTCGGGGAAACTGTTTTCGAGCGCGCGCAGTTCCGTTTCGATCGCGGCATAGCGCCGGACACTGCGCCGGGCGCCGAGTTCGCCGAGCCGCGTCGCCAGCGTGGCGTCGCCCAGTTCGCGCGCGCGCCGGTATTCGGCCAATGCGCGCTGCGGCCAGCCGCGGCGCATGTAGACCATGGCCAGTTCGCGATGCAGATCGGCGCGTTGCGGCGCATTCGCCACGAGCGATTCGAGCAGCGTTTGCGCTTGCGCGAGCTGATCGCCGAACGCAAGCAAGATGACGCGCGCGAGTTGGCCGCGATCGTGCGCGGCTCCGGCTGCCGGCAATCTGGCGGTGGCGGCATCGAGTGCCGCGGACGCGTGATCGTAATCGTCGGCGTCCAGATATGCGTACATCAGAGCGATGCCGAGGCCGAGGCTGTCGGGCTCGCGCTCGAGCAAGTTGCGGTACAACGCGATCGCCTCGCGCGGCTGATGCCGCGCCAGATAGGCCTCCGCGAGTGCCGCTTTGACGTAGTCGGGGAGGTCGACGCCTTCCCGATGCAAGGCTTGCGCTTCGGCCAGGACCGCATTGGTGCGCTCGGCCGCGCGCAGCGCGAGCAGGCGATCGATGCGCGCGCGCCGGCGCAGGTCCGTGTTCGTCGCCGGCAATCGAGCGAGATTGGCGTCTACCTCGCGCAGCGTGGCGCGTGCGGCAGCCGCGCGATCCTCGTCGTTTGCGACCGTATCGACCCAGCGTATCGATTCGGCGGCCGCGTCGGTGCGCAAGCGCGCAAGCGCATCGGCGTCGGCAGGCCTCGCGAGCAATGCCGCGCGACCATTCACCCGCGTCGCCTCGAGTTCGACGCTCAAACCTTCCTTTGCTTCCCGATTGCCGGGATCGGCATCCAAGACTGCCACGTACAGTGCGGCTGCGGACAAATGCCTGCCCGACAGCCGGCGCACATAAGCCGTGGCGAGCAACGCGTCGGTTGCGTTGCCATGTTGCTCCAACACTTGGTCTGCGCTGCGGTTTGCGGCTGCCGTATCGCCCGCTTCGGCCTGGCTCATCGCCGCGCCGGCGAGCGCCTGCCAGTGACACGGCGCGAGCGCATATGCTTGGGCGAACAGCTTTGCGGCGGCGGCGAACCGCTTCGTGTCGCGAGCCTGGCGCGCGGCTTTTTCCAGCGCCACGGCATCGTTCTCGGTCGCCGGTTCCGCTGACGCGCGCGGTGACGCGCCGGAAGCCGCGACTACCTCGGCGTTGACCGCCGCGGAGCATGCGGATGCAGCCATGATGAACAACGCGCAGCGGGCCAGCCGCGCGACGAAATGGACCCGTGTCGAATTCATGTGTGAACCCAAGCGTCGCGCAACAGCAATGCGGCGCGACTTCTCAAGCAAAAATATCGAGTTCCCATAGCGCGTCGCATGCCGAACGCGCGATGCGACCCGATGGCAGTAAGTATCCCCCGGCAAAGCCGGGGGCTTTAGCGATCGCTGGCCCCTCAAAGGGGCCTTTTCGCGATCGAAAATCACAAGCCTCGTAACCTGCGTCCTCTTACTTCTTCTCGCCTCATTCAAGACATCTATTGGGTGAAGCCGACCGTGGGAACGGTCAAACCTTGACTAGTCCCCCGGCAAATCCGGGGGTTTACCTCAGGATTAATTATGATGTGATGCGGCCCAGAATTTGAATGTTTCACATATTCGCGGCGTGGCGGCCGTTCCCGCGAGGCTGTTCAGGAACGCGAAATTTTGCGTCGCGTCATGTTCAGGAGCCGCGTTCTGCTACGAACCGGGCGAGTCCCGCGAGCGGGTTAAAGCGAGCGCCGAGCGGCACGACAGCGTCGATCGCCGTTCGCGTATGCTGCAACAGCTGCGCACGTGCGGCGTCCATGCCGAGGATGCCGGGGTAGGTCGGCTTCTCGTTCGCCGCGTCCTTGCCGGCGGTCTTGCCGATCGTCGCAGAGTCGCCTTCGACATCGAGGATGTCGTCGCGGATCTGGAAAGCGAGCCCGATCGCATGACCGTAGCGTTCGAGCGCGGCCAACGTCGCCGCGTCGCGGCAGCCGGCGGCGAGCGCGCCGAGGCGCACCGAGGCGCGGATCAGCGCGCCGGTCTTGTAAACGTGCATGCGTTCGAGTTCGCCGGGCGTCAGCGTTTTGCCGACCGCGGCGAGGTCGAACGCCTGGCCGCCGGCCATGCCGTGCGCACCGCAGGCCGCGGCGAGCGTGCGCAGCATCTCAACCTGGTTGCACGCATCCGCCTGCAATCGCGCATCGTTGGCGAGCACCTCGAAGGCGAGCGCCTGGAGCGCGTCGCCGGCGAGGATCGCCATCGCCTCGCCGAAGACGACGTGGCAGGTCTGGCGGCCGCGGCGCAGGTCGTCGTCGTCCATCGCCGGCAGGTCGTCGTGGACCAGCGAATAGGCGTGGATGATCTCGACCGCGCAGGCCGGGGAATCGAGCGCTTCGGGCGACGCGCCGAATGCCGTGCCGGTCGCGTAGACGAGCACGGGGCGCAGGCGCTTGCCGCCGCCGAGCACGGCGTAGCGCATCGCGCGGTGCAGTTCGAGCGGCTGTTGCTCTTCGCGCGGCAGCGCGCGCGCAAGCGCCTCGTCGGCGCGCGCGCCCCAGCGCTTCAACGCCACGGCGGCGGCACCGGCGGAATCGGCAGACAAGGAAAGCGGCTCAGGGAGTTTGCGGATCGAAGTCTTCCGCAGTGTCCGCCGCGACCGGGTCGCGCAGCAGCCTGACGCGCAGCTGCGCCTCGTCGAGCGCGCTCTGGCAACTGCGGTACAGCGCGATGCCGCGCTCGAACGACTGCAGCGATTCGTCCAGACTCATCTCCCCGCCTTCCATGCGCGCGACGAGTTTTTCGAGTTCGTCGAGCGAGGCCTCGAACTCGGCGATCTTGTTCGACTCGTTCTCGTCTTCCCGGGCGGCGGTCTGCGGCATGGCGCAACGCTAGCGCATGCGCGCGGCGGAATCAACGCCGTGATACCTATTCGGTCCGCGTTGGCCATTCGCTCATCGCCGCGCTGCGCTAGAGTACGCACTTCGCCCGCAACGCACGCTCCACAATGTCCGCTTTCCGCATCCTCGCTTGTCTTCCGTTTTTCGCGTTCGCCGCCGCGGCGCCGGCCGCCTCGCTGTCCGCGCAGGAACAAAAAATTGCCGTCGCGGTGGACGCCGAGCAGGCCCGTACCATCGCCCTGCTCCAGCGTCTGGTCGAACAGAACAGCGGCACCCACAACCCGCAAGGCGTGGAAGCGGTGGCGCGCCTGCTCACGCCCGAATTCGAGGCGCTGGGCTTCCGCGCGCAGTGGAAACCGTTGCCGCAGACCGGGCGCGCCGGCCACCTGATCGCCACCCACGCCGGTTCCGGCAAGGGCAAGCGCGTCCTGCTGATCGGCCATCTCGACACGGTGTTCGAGGCGGACAGCCCGTTCAAGGGCTTCCGCCGCGAGGGCGCGCGCGCGATCGGCCCCGGCGTCGGCGACGACAAGGGCGGCGACGTGGTGATGCTCGCCGCGCTGCGCGCGATGCAGGCCGCCGGCACGCTGCGCGACGCCGACATCGAAGCGGTGCTGACCGGCGACGAGGAAGATGTCGGCAGCCCGCTCGACCTCGCGCGCGCCGACCTCATCAATGCCGGCAAGCGCGCCGACGTGGCGCTGGATTTCGAGAACCTCGCACAGGAGGACGGCCGCGACATGGGCTCGATCGCGCGCCGTTCGTCCAACACGTGGACGCTGACCGCGCGCGGCAAGTCCGCGCACAGTTCGACGATCTTTTCGCCGTCCGTCGGCGACGGCGCGGTCTTCGAACTCGTGCGCATCCTCGATGCGTTCCGCACCGAGCTGCCGGAAGCGAACCTCACCTTCAACGTCGGCCTGCTCGGCGGCGGCCAGGAGGCGACGTTCGACGCCGGCAAATCGCATCTCGCGGCCAACGGCAAGGACAACATCGTCCCGCCCGTCGCGGTCGCCCGCGGCGATTTCCGCACGCTCGGCGCCGAACAGACGCGGCGCGTGCGCGAGAAGATGCAGGCGATCGTCGCGCGCCACCTGGCGCAGACCGGCGCCGTGCTCGAAATCGAGGAACACTACCCGCCGATGGCGCCGACCGCCGGCAGCCGCGCGCTGCTGGCGCAGCTCAACGCGGTGAACCGCGACCTCGGCCTCGCGCAAATGGGCGAACTCGATCCGCTCAAGCGCGGCGCGGGCGACATCGCCTTCGTCGCCGCCGACGTCGACGGCCTGATCGGCATGGGCGTGGCCGGCGCCGGCAGCCACGCGCCGGGCGAATCCGCCGACCTGGACTCCATTCCGCGCCAGGCCAAGCGCGCCGCGATCCTGATGAGCCGGCTCGCGCTCACTCCACGCTGACGCTGCGCGAGCGAGAATCGAGATACGTCATGTCGCTGCCCCGCAGGATCGCCGTCGCGTTGATCGCCTTCGGGGTGGCCCTGCTCACGATCAGCCATTATCACTACGGACTGGCGGCGCAATCGGGCCTGTTGCTCGGCATCGTGCCGCTGTTGTTCGCGGGACTGCTGCTCGGCCGCGGCGGATTGTGGCTGACCACCGCTGCGTATCTCGCCATCCTCGCGATCGGCAGCTGGACGGACCTGCGCCACGGCGTCGCCGGCGTGGCCACGCTGGGCGATGCCTTGTCCGAGTTGCTGCAGCCGGTCATGGGCTGCGCGATCGTCGCGCTGATCCTCGACCGGCTGATCCTCAAATCCGACGTCAGCCGGCGACGCAGCCACGATCTCGCGCTGTTGTGCCGCCAGCTCGAATTCGAGATGCAGGAGAAAGAGCGCTCGCAGGCGCAGTTGATCCACTCGCAGCGCATGGACTCGCTCGGCAAGCTCGCCGGCAACGTCGCGCACGATTTCAACAACCTGCTCAGCGTGATCCTCGGCTACGCGTCGCAGCGCGATCCGCCCAGCGCCGCCGCAACGGCGCAGGCGAGAATGACCAAGATCGTCGCCGCGACGCAACGCGGCAAACAGCTGACCGACAAGCTGCTGACGCTGGCCCGCGTCGATCCGCCTTCGCGCGAGACGTTCGACGCGAACGGCGCACTGGGCGACTTGTTGCCGATGATCGAATCGGTGCTCGGCAAGCGCATCCGCGTCGCGACGGCGTTCTGCGAATCCGCCGCATGGATCCGCATGGACTACGCCGAATTCGAGGCCGTCGTGCTCAATCTCGCCAAGAACGCGGGCGATGCGATGAAGGGCGACGGCACGTTCCGCCTCGAAAGCGCAATCGCCGACGGCGAAGTCCTCCTGCGCTTCGTCGACGACGGTTGCGGCATGACCACCGAAGTCGCCGCGCGCGTCTTCGAACCGTTCTTCACGACCAAGCCGCCGACGCAGGGCACGGGCATCGGCCTGGCCGTCGTCTACCGCACGATCGTCGAATCGGACGGCCGCATCGAGGTGGACAGCGCACCGGGGCGAGGCACCTGTTTTACCCTGCGGCTGCCGTTGCACGCTGCGCCGCCCTACGCGGCCGGCTCAGCGAACGCCTCCGCGGCCTGAATCCGCGTTCGCCGCGGGCCGGCGCAGACGCGCGAGCAAGGCGTCGTCGACGTGCGCTACGCGCCGCTCGCGCGTCGCCCAGAGGAGCGCGAGCAGGCTCGCCAGGCTCGCCGCGAGTACGATCCATTGGTACTTGTACCAGGGCCGCGGACGCTCCAGCCGCAACGTCGCCGACGGCGACCACGCGCCGCCGAGTTCGCGCGCCTGCAGCTCGAACGTGAGCGATCCCCACGGCACGACCGGCAACAGCAGGCTGCGGTTGCCGCCGGCGTCGATCCAGTCGGCCTCGCCGCCTTCGATGCCGGTCATGCGGTAGCGATAGCGCACCTTGTCGGGATTGAGCAGGTCGATCGCGCCGTAGCGGATTTCCAGATTCGACGCGTTGACGCCGAGACTCGCCGGCCGGAACAAATCCAGCCGGCCCTGCGACACCGCCGCGTGATCGACATAGGCGACGGGCACATGGTTCGCAGCCCAATTCTGCAGCTTGCCGGGCTCCACGCGCGCGAAGCCGATCATCATCGAGAACCACAAATGCCCCGCGCCGTCGTCGGCGCACGGCGGCGCCGCACCGCCGTTGAACTCGGCCGGCTCGAGTCCGTCGCTCGAAGTCAGCGTGAGCACTGCCGGGCCGCCGGCATCGATGCGCCGGTCGAGCAGGCCGATGCCGCGATTGCCGGCCAGCCAGAGGCGGCCGTCGGCATTCGGCAGGATGCAGGAGACGGTGTCGTCGAACAGCCCGTCCGCCTCGGTGTACTGGCTGACCGCGCCATGTTCGATGCGGACCAATCCGTTGCCGTAGGTGCCGATCCAGATCGTGCCGTCGGCATCTTCGTACAACGCGCGGAAGAAGCGTCCGCGAATGCCCTGCGCGGGCGTCCAGCGCTCGACGACGGCGTCGCCGACGACGCGGAATGCGCCGCGATCGCCGACCACCCACACGCCGCCTGCGCGCGCATCGACGATGCTCTTGACGTCCATGCCGGCGAGTTCGGGAATTTTCTCGATGCCATCGAAGCGGCCGTCGGCGGTCAAGCGCAGGCGGCCGACGTAGCTCGAATTCGCCAGCCACAGGCGGCCGTCCTGCGCCTTCCAGATGCCGACGTAGGTCTGGATCGGCCATGCGGCGACCCGCTCGAGGCGATCGTTCGCCAGACGCGCCAGCGTACCGCCCTGGATGCCGATCCAGAGCACGCCGGCATCGTCGCGCAACAGACTGTGGATGCAGCCTCCCCTCACCGCCGCCGTGCTCGTGACGGTCTGGCTGCCGTCGGCGCGCAGATGCCACAGATCCATGCAGCCCATGACCAGCCAGACGCCGCCTTCGCCGTCGGCCGCGACCACGCGCCCGGGCAATTCCGGCGCCGTCGTCGAACGCAGCAGGCTCACACGCGATGGACGCAGGCGCCACAACCCTTTGCTCGAGGTACCGAACCAGACCCCGCCCTCGCCGTCGGCCAGCGCGCTGACGGCGGTGAGGCGCTCCATGCCTTCGATCGGGCTTTCGCGGCCGTCGAACGCCAGCCGGCGCACGCCCGCGGTGGAGTCGGACAGATACATGCCGCCGGCGCCGTCGTACATCAGGTGCGCTTCCGGCGGCAAGCCGCCGCGGATGAACGTCCAGCGGTCGCCCTCGGCGACATAACGGTACAGGCCGCCGTCGCGGACGATGACCCAAAGCGCCGCGCCGTCGGATCCGATGTTGCGCACGCTTTCGTACCGGTAGCTGTCGTAGCCGTCGGGCAGGCGCACGCGCTGCGCACCGGCGGCGGAAACGCTCGCCAGTCCCGTGGGCCCGCCGATGAACACCCGCCCCGCGTAGTGGGCCTCGATGCCGAAGCTGCTGAACTCCTTGTCGCAGTACGTCTCCTGCAGCGTTTCCGGATCGATGCGACAGAGCGCATCCTGCGCCAGCAGCCACATGTCCCGGCCGTCCGTGGAAAACGTTCGAAATGCCTGGCAATTGCCGCCGCAGACCGACAGGTGACGGAAGCGGCCGTTCTCGTAGACGGTGACGCCCGCATCCTCGGTCGCTATCCACAGCCGGCCGCGATCGTCCTCGTACAGCGAAACGATGCGCCGGCTGATCGGGCCATCGCTGGCGTCCGCCTCGGTGGCGCGGAACGTGCGGAATTCCCGCCCGTCGAAACGCACCAGCCCGCCGAACGTGCCGATCCAGAGAAAGCCGTCGCGCGTACGCAGCATCGTGTTGACGCTGAGTTGGGGCAGACCGTCCTTGTCGTCGTAATGGCGAAGCACGGCGGGCGAGCGCAGTTCCAGCGCCCCGGCCGCCGGCGCCGGGGCCGCGGCGAGCAGGCCCGACAGCATCGCGACGCAGGCGAACAATCGAGGCAAGGCGCTCGTCGGATCGCGTGAAATTTCCCCGCTCATCGCGCCGTCATTCCCGATCGATCCAGACCAGACTGGCGAAACGCCCCGTGCGCGACGCGCGGCGATACGAATAGAAACGCGCATCGGCGAACGTGTCGAAACCGCCACCGTAAACGCGCATCACGCCGAGCGCGGCAAGCAAGCCGGCGGCGCGCGAGCGCGCAGAGGTCGCAATGCCAATGGCCGGGCCACGTCGGCGCGAACGCATCGGCAGCGCGCGCATCGACGGCGAGAAACGCCTCGCACACTTCGATGCCGACTTCATACGATGCCGCGCCGATCGCCGGCCCCGGCCAGACGAGCAGGCGTTCGCGCGGCGTGCGCAGCGTTTCGATGCAGCGCTCGATCACGCCCGCGGCGAGCCCGCGCCCGCGCCAACCGGCGTGGATCGCGGCGATTTCGCCGCCGTCGTCCGCGCAGACGAGCTGCGGCAGGCAATCGGCCGTGAGCACAGCGAGCACGACGCCGGCTTCGCGCGCGATCGACGCATGGGCCTCGACGGCTTTCGCTTCCTCCATCGACGAAGCAGAATGGAATTCGACGACGCGCGTGCCGTGCACCTGCCGCAGCCAGCGCGGCGCGCCGGGCAGATCGAGCAGACGTAACGCCGCGCGGTTCGAAGCGACGGCCGCGGCCTCGTCGCCGCAACGCGCGCCGGGATTGAACGCCTCGAACGGCGGCGACGCACCGGCGATTTCCCGCGTCGTCGTTGCCGCACGCACGCGCGCCGGCGCGGGCCAGTCGCGGACGAGAATGGCGGATCGCGCGTTCACCGCGCCGCCGATCCGGCATCGTCGCGCAGCGCGCGCACGAGCGCGGCGAAATCCTCCGGCGCCTCGACGCTCACGCTGACGAGTTCGCCGCTGACCGGATGCGCGAATTCGAGCTTCTCCGCATGCAGCGCCTGACGTTTGAATCCGCGCAGCGTTTCGATCAACTCATCGGTCGCGCCCTTGGGCAATTTCAGGCCGCCGCCATACTGCGCGTCGCCGACGAGCGGATGCTTTGCGTGCGCCATGTGCACGCGAATCTGGTGCGTGCGCCCGGTTTCGAGCCGGCATTCGATCAGCGTGTGCGCGCGAAAACGCTCGCGCACGCGGTAGTGCGTCAGCGCGGGCCTGCCCGCCGGTTCGTCGACGACGGCCTGCTTCAGACGATCGCGCGGATGGCGGCCGATCGGCGCATCGACGCTGCCGCCGGCGATCATCGGCCCGAGCACGACGGCGACGTATTGCCGATGCACGTCGCGCTCCTGCAGCGCTCCGACCAACTTCGTGCGCGCGCGCAGCGAGCGCGCGACCACCATCACGCCCGAGGTGTCCTTGTCGAGCCGGTGGACGATGCCCGCGCGCGGGATTTCGGCCAGCCTCGCATCGAAATGCAGCAGCGCGTTCTGCAGCGTGCCGGCGCTCTGGCCCGCGCCCGGATGCACGACGAGTCCGGCCGGCTTGTTGATCACGAGCAGGTCGGCGTCCTCGTAGCGCACGTCGAGCGCGATTTCCTCGGGCTTCATCGGCACTTCCTGCTCCTGCCGCGCGCGCAGCGAGACGATCTCGCCGCCGTCGACGGTCTGGCGCGGCAGCGCACGCGCGCCGTCGAGCAGCAAGTCGCCCGCGCGGATCCATTCGGCCAGCCGCGAGCGCGAATAGTCGGGGAACATTCGCGCCACGGCCTGGTCGAGGCGCAGGCCCGCGGCGCTGTCGGGAATCGGCAAGGTCTGGACTTCGCTGGAATTTTCCATGCTGAATCGAATCTGGCTGCAATCGCGCCCGAGTTCCGGGGCGCAGGGGGTTTGGGCTATTATCGCCGCTCTCGCCGACTTGCGGCTTCCGTCCCCCATGCGAATTTCCTCGATGCGCCTGTCGCTGCCCGCCAAAATCCTGATCCTGCTGCTGCTCGCCGTCTTCGCCGTGGGCTGCCATCGCGAGAAAAAGCAAGACGAAACCGAGATACTCCCGGTCGATCAGATGTACTCGACCGCGAAAGAAGCGCTGATGCAGGGCAACGAGGGCAAGGCGATCCGCTACTACCAGCGCCTGATCGCGCGTTTCCCGTTCGGCGCGTACACCGAACAGGCGCAGCTCGAACTCGCCTTCGCCCAGTACAAGGACGGCAAGGAAGACGAGGCGCTGTCGACGATCAACCGCTTCATCAAGACCTATCCGACGCAGAAGAACATCGCCTACGCCTACTATCTGCGCGGCATCGTCAACTTCGACCGCGACCGCGGCTTCCTCGCCAACTGGGCCAACCAGGATCCGACCAAGCGCGAGATGGCGAGCACGCTGCAATCGTTCGAGGACTTCGGCGAACTGGTCACCAAGTTCCCCGACAGCCGCTACACGCCCGACGCGCGCCAGCGCATGATCTACCTGCGCGACAATCTCTCGCGCGCCCAGGTCGACGTCGCCCGGTACTACTACAAGCGCGCCGCCTACGTCGCCGCTATCAACCGTTGCCGCGACATCCTCGAACGCTTCGACCGCACCCCCGCCGCGGGCGACGCGCTCGCGATCATGGTGCTGTCCTACAAGGCTCTCGGCCAGGACAAGCTGGCCAGCGACAGCGAGCGCGTGCTCAAGCTCAACTACCCCGACCACCCGTACTTCGCCGGCCATTGGCCCGACTACGGCCACTGGTGGATGCGGCTGGTGCCGTTCCACGGCTGAGCCGGCCTCACCCGCGGGATGGGGATGCAGGAGCGCACTTGCCATAGTCCCAAAATGGGACTACACTGCCCGCCGTGAAGGTCATTGCCGTCAGCACGCTGAGGGAATTCTGGATCAAGCATCCAGACAGTGAACAACCCCTCAAAGCTTGGCATGACGAAGCCAAAACCGCTCGCTGGAGCAAGCCGCAGGACGTCAAGAACGCCTTTGCAAGCGCGAGCCTTATCGGCAAAAACCGCGTGGTGTTCAACATCAAGGGCAACGACTACCGCCTGATCGTCGCCGTTGCCCGGCGGCACGAAGCGGTCTACATCAAATTCATCGGCACGCATGCCGAGTACGATAAAGTCGATGCCGCGACCGTGGAGGCAGCATGAACATTCATCCTATCCGCAACAAGACCGATTACAAACACGCTTTGCGCGAATTGTCCGCCTATTTCGACGACGAACCCTCGCCAGGCACAGCAGAAGGGGATCGTTTCGAAATCCTGCTGACTCTGGTGGAAGCCTACGAAGCTAAGCTTTTTCCCATCGAAGCGCCCGATCCAGTCGAAGCGATCAAGTTCCGCATGGAGCAAGGCGGATTGACCGTGAAGGATCTGGTCCCATCCATCGGCCAGCCGAACCGTGTTTACGAGATACTCAATCGCAAGCGCGACCTCACGATCGAAATGATCCGCAACCTGCACCGGAATCTCGGCATCCCTGCGGAAAGCCTCATCGGTGTGTGAGCGGCCTATTTCGCCCGCAGGGCAAAGTCCAATGCCGGCACGAGTTCGGCCTGCCGCCGAGTGCCCGTCTTTAGCGAGCAGCACGCGTAGCTGGCTGCGCACCGTGTGCAGCGAAACACCGGGAATTTCCGCAGATTCTTTTGGCGAAAACGCTGAACCGATAGGCGGCTAAATGGTGACCCCGTTTTGGTTCTTGCGGTAACCGTTCTTGCGTTACAATCGCGGCAGACTCGCAGCGGAGAGCCGGCCATGAGTACCAGACAGTGGAATTGCCCGCGCGCGTTGTCGAGCAGTTGAAAGCCGCTACCGGCAAGCGCTCCGCGCGCGCCGCCATCGTGGAAATTGCGCGCGAACACGAATACGTCTTGCGCGGCAACGGCGACAAGATGTTTGCCAACACCGTAACCGCAGGCCGATACCTGGACGCCAAGTTCAAGCGCAAATGAGCCAAGGCGCATGAGCTGAAAGCTCGTCTTTCGCAAGCGTTTCGAGCGCGACCTCGAACGGCTGCATGACTTGCGAGGCACAGCGTTCGATCTGGAAGTCCTGAAATACGCACCGACCTTTCTGGCCGATGGCCTACCGCCACCCGCCGGATTCGGCGACCACGCTTTGGTGGACGACTGGGCGCATCGCCCCGAGTTCCATCTTGCAGGAGACGACCTGGTGATTTATCTGCTGAAACCGCGCCTGCGCGAAGTGATTTTATTGCGTGCGGGCACACACAAGCAGCTCTTCACAAAGCGCGGGCGTCGAAAACGCTGACCGCGAGAGGCCCACCCGCTAAGCGAGGCAGACCATGTTGACGTATCCCGCAGTCATCGTCCCCGACGGCGATGGTTTTTCGCGTCCTTTCCGGATATCCCCGAAGCGCTCACGCAATGCGAAACGCGCGAGGAAGCCTGAAGTTACCCCTATTTCGCAGGTTGCGTATCCGCTACGAACGGTTGCCTTGCCTCAGAAATCGATCGCCGATTCCGCCGGCGCGCGCGCATGCGCGTCGTAACGGCGCTCGCGCAGCGCGAATCCGCCGCCGCCGCGCGCATAGGCGAGCGTGCTCGCGCGCGTGCCGTAGGCTTCGCCGCGCACGCTCGTCGGCATGACGAAGATCGAAGCGAGGCGCCGTTCGAGGTCGAGGCCGATGCCCGTGTCGGGCAGGTCCGCGTCGTCCGGGCGCGCATCGTCGTGGAGCAGGTCGAGGAATGCGCCATCCTCCACTTTTCCACTTCGCAACAGACGGGAGAATTGCTCATGCAGCCGCCGCATCTTTGGCCACTCGTCCCCGGGCGAGCCGTTGCTGAAGGCGTGTACGCCGTCGTCGAGCCGACGCACGGCGCCGTCGATGCTGCTGACGAAATGCGCGCCGCTCGCGTCGCCGACGACGAGGTTGAACGGCGCGTACGCCGCGCGTTCGCGCGCGACGGCCGCGGCGTAGTCCACCGCCGGCGCGCGCCCGGCGACGAACTCGCCCACCAGCGCGCCGCGCGAACGCGGCGCCGTCGGCGCCTCGGGCCGACGCACGTTGGTGACCGCGGCATAGCGGCCGTTGCGATGCACGGCAAGCCACGAGCCGCCGGCCGCCAGGTCGCGCCCGCCGAACACCCCGGGCGCATCGCTCCACTGCTGCGCCGGCGCGGTCGGACGCGCGTGGAATTCGTCGCGGTTGCCGAGCAGCAGCCAAGGCCGGCCGGGGACGGCGTTCAGCGCGAGCAGCAGCAGGCACACGGCAGCGACGGCGGAATGGCGCAAATGTCGATCGCAGCGCGATCGATTCGTTGGCAAAGAGCCTGCACGGCGGAAACGTAGCCGATGCGCCTCGATGTTGCAAGCGCGATCGGCGTGGTCCCTGCGGGATTTCCGGCCTGAATCCATGCGCCGCTTCCCGGCCGGTCCGCCCCGGTCCGGGCCACCCCGGTCCGGGCCACCCCGGTCCGGGCCACCCCGGTTTCCGCCTGCACTCCGGTTTTCGTGCCTTGCACGCCGCTTTCGGTGCTAGATTTGAGAAACATCGTTTCAACCGTCGGAGTCCTTCATGCCTTTCATTTCTCTTGCCGGCGCGCCGGCGGGTTCGCGCCGTGCCGTTGCGGGTTTCGTCGTGGCCGTATCGACGCTGCTGGCAGCGGCTGCCGCGGGTGCGCAGGAGTCGCGCAGCGATCAGGTACCGCCGCAGGACACGCCGTATCCCGGCACCGTCGCCATCCATGTCGATGCCAGCGACACGGCACAGGGAATCTTTCGCGTACACGAGACGATTCCGGTCGCGGCCGGCCCGCTGACCTTGCTGTATCCGCAGTGGATTCCCGGCGCTCACTCGCCGAGCGGCCCGATCGCCATGCTCGCGGGCCTGCGGCTCGGCGCCGGCGGCAAGCCGCTGATGTGGAAACGCGACAAGTACAACGTGTACGCATTCCATGTCGACGTGCCCGCGGGCGTGTCTTCGATCGACGCGGATTTCCAGTACCTCTCCAGCCGCGACGACGGCTTCGAGATCACCGATCGCATGATGGACATGTCATGGAGCTCGATGGCGCTGTACCCGGCCGGCTATTTTTCGCGCGACATCACCTTCGCCCCGAGCGTGACGCTGGCGCACGGCTGGCAATTCGGCACGGCGCTGGAACGTGCCGATCGAGATCGGGCGTCGCAATCGGGCGATACCGTCACCTTCAAGCCGGTGACGTTCAACAATCTGGTCGACTCGCCGATCTACGCGGGCCAATATTTCAAGCGCGTCGATCTCAATCCGGGCGGCGCAACGCCGGTGCATCTGGACATCGTCGCCGATGCGCCGAAATACCTGGAGATGACGCCCGAGCAGTTGAACGCGCATCGCGCGCTGGTGACGCAGGCGGTGAAGCTGTTCGGCTCGCATCATTACGACCACTACGATTTTCTGTTCTCGCTGTCGGACGTGCTGGGCGGCAACGGCACCGAGCACCACCAGTCCAGCGAAGACGGCCTGGACGCCGACTACTTCACCGCATGGAGCGACAACGCGCCCGGCCGCGACCTGCTCGCCCACGAGTACACGCATTCGTGGAACGGCAAGTTCCGCCGCCCGGCCGATCTGTGGACGCCGAATTTCAACGTGCCGATGGGCGATTCGCTGTTGTGGGTGTACGAGGGCCAGACACAGTACTGGGGTTATGTGCTGACCGCGCGCGCCGGCCTGTGGACGCCGCAGCAGTTCCGCGACGCGCTGGCGATGACGGCGGCCAACTACGAGCGCAACCGCCCCGGTTTCCAGTGGCGCACGCTGGAAGACACCACCAACGACGCGACCGCCGCGCACCGCATGGGCCTGCCGTACCGCAGTTGGCAGATGAGCGAGGATTACTACAGCGGCGGCCAGATGATGTGGCTCGACGTGGACGCCATGCTGCGCGCCCTGACCCGCGACAAGAAATCGCTCGACGATTTCGCGCACGCGTTCTTCGGCGTCGACGACGGCAGCTACGTGACCAAGACCTACACCTTCGACGACGTGGCGGCGGCGTTGAACGGCGTGGCCGCCTACGATTGGGCGGGTTTCCTGCGCGCGCGCGTAGCCACGCTCGATCCGCCGCTTCAGGACGGCCTCGCCGCGACCGGCTGGAAGCTGGTCTACACCGATCAGCAGAGCGATTACGAGAAACAGTACGACAGCCGGCACGAACCGGCCCGCCATCTCTACAACTTCGCGTGGTCGATCGGCCTGACCTTGAACGACAAGAACGAGGTCAACGACGTGCGCTGGAACGGACCGGCCTTCAAGGCCGGCATCAGCACCGGCGCGACCCTGATCGCCGTGAACGGCGAGGCTTGCACGAACGAGGCGCTCAAGGCCGCGATCGCGGCGGCCAAAGGCGGCAAGGCGCCCATCCAACTGCTGCTGAAATACCAGGGCGGCTACCGCACGGTGCCGGTGGATTACCACGACGGCTTGCAGTATCCGCATCTGGTGCGCATCGAGGGCACGCCGGACTACCTCGGCGAGATCATCGCGGCGCGCAAGTGAGGCGCGCTGAACGGAAGAAAAGGCGCTGCGTTTCCGGCCCTGTTTTGCCCACCGCCGGCCGCCCCGCCTGTCCTTTCGCGGTTGCGCCAACATGCTACGCATCGCGATGGCGCCCATTTGCAATCAAGCCATTCTGCCCGGACCCCACCAAGGAACCAGCGCATGCCCAAGATTGACCTCGCCGCGGTTCCCGTTCGCAAGGGTTCGGGCTATCCGGCGCCGTTCGATTCGCCCTGCGCGGACCGCACTCGCCGCCGTCTGGGCAATGCGGCCGGGCTTCGCGACTTCGGCGTCAACCTGATGACCTTGCCACCCGGCGGCTGGTCGAGTCAACGCCACTGGCATAGCGACGAGGACGAGTTCGTCTATGTGCTCGAGGGCGAACTGACCCTCGTCGAGGACGAGGGCGAAACCTTGCTGCGCGCCGGAGAGTGCGCCGCCTTTCCGAAGAATACCGGCAATGGCCACCATCTGAAGAACCGGTCTTCGACCACGGCCGTCTATCTGGAAGTGGGCTCGCGCATGCCGAACGACATCACCACATGTTCGGACGTCGACATGATGAGCTCCAATGCCGATGGCAGGTTCACGCGAAAAGACGGCACTTCTCATCCGTAAGCCAAAGAGTCCGCGAGTCGAGCTTGCAATTCGAACCTTGTAACCCTGGCAGACAGTAAGACGGCAGCGACCACTTGGCTCGAACGCTGGCAGAGCGCAGGATAAGCACTTGTCGATCCTTGGAGTAGAACGATGAAGCGCGTGACTGGCATCGGCGGCATCTTCTTCAAATCGCCGGACCCAAAGCGTTTGAGCGCCTGGTATCGCGATCACCTCGGTCTGGACGTAGCCGACTGGGGTGGAGCGATATTCCAGTGGGGTGGTCCCGATGGCCCGGCTGGAATGACCATCTGGAGCCCCTTTGCCCAGGATACGACCAAGATGGAGCCGAGCTCCGCCTCCTTCATGGTCAACTTCCGCGTCGCGGATCTGGACGCGCTCCTCGCCGCATTGCGCACCGAAGGCTGCACCGTCATCGACAACACGGACCCGTCGGAATTCGGCAAGTTCGCCTGGGTGATCGATCCCGACGGCAACAAGATCGAGCTCTGGGAACCGCCGGCAGGCCAGTAAGCCGCGCCGCAATCCGGCGCCTATCCACCCGCCGGCATGCTCTCGATCCTGGCTTCGAGCGCGGCGCTGCGCGGATTCGCCGGGCTCAACTGGCGCGCGGCGTTGAGCGCGCGCAGCGCGTCGTTGCGCCGGCCTTCGCCGACGAAATGGTCGGCCTGGTCGAAATAGGCCTCGCCCAGCCGCGCGCGCAACCCGACCAGCGCCGGGTTGCCGGGGTCGGTGTCGGCGATCGCGTCGAGATAGCCGCGCGCGCTGTTCGGCTTGCCCGCATCGATCGACTGGTCGAACAGCGCGCGGGCGCGCGGCGCGATGCGCTTCAATCCCTCCATCGCGCGCGTATTGTTGCCGTCGATGCCGAGCACGGCGCGGTATTGGTCGTAGGCGCCGCCGGGGTCCATCAGATTGCCGGAGGCAAGCGCGCGGTCGGCGCCGGCGAGCATGTCTTCGATGCGCGCGCGCTCGGCGAGGCTGGGTTCCCTGGCCTGCTGCGCGATGTCTTCGCTCTCGCGCGCGTCGCGCAGGCGCGCGCGCAGGCGGCGCACGTCGTCGCTGTTGCCGGCCAGCGCTTCGGCCTGGCGCAGCGCGGCTTCGGCGGCGTCGGGCTTGTCCGCGTCGAGCTGCGCGGCGGCCTGCGCGGCCCAGGCAAGGCCGACCTTGCGCAAGCCCGCCTTCGCCGCCGCGCTGCCGGCATCGTTCTTGAGCGCGGCGGCGAACAGCGCCTGCGCGCCGTCGGCGCCCGCGAGCCGGCCTTCGGCGAGCGCGCGTTCGGCGCGATCGAGCGTTTGCGTCTGCGCTTGCGCGGCGGCGGCGCGCCGTTGCGCGAGTTGGCTGCGCAATTCGGGAATCGCCGCGTGGTCGGGCGCGAGTTCGGCGAGCTGTTCGATGCGCTGGCCGGCCAGGTCGACGTCGCCCTGCGCCAGCGCCTCGCGCGCGAGCCGCGCCTGCGCCGCGGCCACCTTGTCGAGGCCGTGGCGCGCGACCGCCGCGTCGCCCGGGTCGGCATCGAGGATCTGCCGGTACAACGCCGCCGCGCCGTCCACGCCGGTCAACTTCCGCGCGGCGAGCGCGGCGTCAGCGCGCGCGAGCAGGTCTTCGGCCTGCGTGCCGCGCGCCTGCGCGGCGTCGATGGCGGTTTTCAGCTCCTCGACTTGCGCGCCGCCACCGAGCACGTCGTTGGCGGCGTCGAGGTTCGCGTGCGCCGCGGCGAAATCGCGCTTCTGCAGTGCCGCGCGCGCATCGGCGAGCAGGCGCTGGCCGACCTGGTCGAGGCCCTGGCGCGCGCGATCGTCGTCGGGATCCTGCGCGCGCACGGTCTGGAACAGTTCGCGCGCGCCGCCCGCGCCGAGCAGGCGGCCGTCGGCGAGCGCCTGCTGCGCGCGTGCGAGCGTCTCGTTGTTCGCGGTACTCGGAACGAGCGCGCGCAGGCGGTCCTGCCAATGCCATGCCGCCGCGCCGAGCGCGGCCAACATCAAGGCGATGGCCAGCGGCGCGAGCCAGCCGCGCTTGTGCTTCGCGCGCTTCGCCGCGCCGCGTGGCGCGCGCCCGACCACGCGATAGCTGCCGGTTTCACCGAGATCGTCGAGCCGGCCCAGCGCCGGATCGACGCGGTGATGCAGCGCGGCCACGGGCGTGGTCGGGCGCAGCGGCGCGCGGTCGGCTGCGTCGTCGCCGCGCGCCTCGGAGCGGAATTCGGTGGCGCGCGACTCGCCGGCATCGGCGGCGTCCGTGAGCTGCGGATAGTCGCCCGCGGCGATCCCGCGCTCGATGCGCTCGATCGCGTCGGCGAGCTGCCGGCCGTTCTGGTAGCGGTCGTCGGGCTGCTTGGCGAGCATGCGCGCGAGCAGGGGCTGCAGCACGGCGAGGCGCTCGGGCAGCACCGGCACCGGTTCGGTGATGTGCATGATGCCGACCGCGAGCGAGTCCTCGGCATGGTACGGCACGCGGCCGAGCAGCATCTCATACAGGACGACGCCGAGGCTGTAGAGGTCGGCGCGGCCGTCGACCGCCTTGCCGCGCGCCTGCTCGGGGCTCATGTAGTGCGGCGTGCCGATCACCGCGCCGGTGCGGGTCATGCGCGTGGCCGAGTTCGCGGCGCGCGCGATGCCGAAGTCGGTCAGCGCGGAGGAGCCGTCCTCGCGCAGCAGGATGTTGTCGGGCTTGACGTCGCGATGGACGAAGCCTTTCGCGTGCGCGTAGTCGAGCGCGAGCGCGATCTCGCGGGTGACGCGCAGCGCGAACGCGAGCGGCCGCGACGAACCGTCGCGCGGCAGCACCGGGCCGCCGCCCAGGTATTCCATCGCGATGTAGTTGTAGTCGCCGCTGCGCGCCACGTCGTGGATGCCGACGACGTGGCGATGGTGCAGCTTCGCCGCGATGCGCGCCTCGCGCAGGAAACGCTCGGAGAAATCCGCATCGGCCAGCAGCGCCGGCGACATGACCTTGAGCGCCACCTCGCGCTGCACCGATTCCTGCGTGGCCAGGTACACCGTCGCCATGCCGCCGCGGCCGAGCTGGCGCAGGATGTGGTAGCCGGGAATTTCGATCAAGGGTTCATCCCGCTGCTCGTGCA